>DATCFN010000307.1:0-29332 GCA_036509475.1 Rhizomicrobium sp.
AAGGCAGCATCGCTGACATCCGATGTTTTCCGAACGCGCACGCAAAAATCTCGTCGTCCTGTCGTTTGCGGTGTTTGGTGCTGTCTGCGCGCTGTTGGCGACGGATCGCGCCAATCCGCCGGACATGCGGCGCTATGAAATGCTGTCACCGGAAGTGGATGCCAGCAACGGCACGCTGCTGCGGCCTTTTTTGTCGAAGGACGGTTATTGGCGGCTGAAGACCGGCGTGCGCGACGTGAACGCGCGCTATGTGACGATCCTCAAAGCCTATGAAGACAAGCGTTTCGACGAGCACTGGGGCGTCGATCCGACAGCAGTGTTTCGCGCGGCGGGGCAGTATCTTGGTGCGGGGCGCATCGTCTCCGGTGCGTCCACGCTCACCATGCAGGCGGCGCGCCTTTTAGAGCCGCGGCCACGCGGTTTCGTCACCAAAATCTTCCAGATGGTGCGGGCGGTTCAACTCGAAGAGCGATATTCGAAAGACGAAATCCTTTCGATGTATCTCACGCTGGCGCCGTTCGGCGGCAATCTCGAGGGCGTGCGCGCGGCCTCGCTCGCCTATTTCAACAAGGAACCGGAAGCGCTCGATCTGTCGGAGAGCGCGGTGCTGGTGGCGCTGCCGCAATCGCCGGCGCGGCTACGGCCGGATCGCCATGGCCTTGCCGCCATCGCGGGCCGCAACAAAGTGCTGAACCGCATGGTGGAAGAAGGCGTCATCACACGCGGCGACGTGAGTGCCGCTCAGCATGAAGGCGTGCCGAGCCTGCGGCTGGCCATGCCGCTGATCGCGCCGCATCTGGCTTATCACCTTGTGCAATCGTCACGGACGCCGCTGATCGAAACAACGATCGACGCCGGTCTGCAGCAGAGCATCGAACGCCTCGCCGCACAGGAGCAGGCTTATTTCGACGATCACGCCAGCCTCGCCATCGTCGTGGTCGACAACAAAACCCGTAACGTCATCGCCTATGTCGGCGGCACGGATTATTGGGGCAAGTCGGGGCAGATCGATCTGGCGCGCCGCAACCGTTCGCCAGGTTCGGCGCTCAAGCCTTTCATCTATGGCCTCGCCTTTGACGATCTCATTCTGCACCCGTCTTCCATGATGGTGGATCAGGCGACGACGTTCGGCGATTACGCGCCGCGCGATTTCGCCGGCAGCTTTCAGGGTGAAGTCACGGCGCGCGATGCGCTGCGCATGTCGCTCAACGTGCCGGCCGTCATGGTGCTGGATCGCGTCGGGCCGCTGCGCTTCACGCTCGCGTTGACCAATGCCGGCGCGACGCTGGCCTTTCCAACAAAGGATACGCAGCCCAGCCTGCCGGTGGCTCTCGGTGGCTTGGGCATCAGCCTCACCGACATCACCATGCTGTATGCGGGCATAGCCAACGCCGGTGTCGCCAAGCCGCTGCGTTATCTGAAAGATGCGCCGCCGGGCGACAGTCACAAACTCTTCGCGCCGTTCGCCGCCTATTATCTGCGCGAGATTCTGGCCGGCGTATCGCTGCCGGAGGGCTGGGCCATGGGGCAAGGCCTCTCCAAACAGCGCACCATCTCTTTCAAGACCGGCACGTCCTATGGCTTCCGCGATGCGTGGAGCGTGGGCTTCTCCAATGACTATACGGTCGGCGTTTGGGTCGGCCGCGCGGACGGCGCGCCGCGTGTCGGCAGCGTGGGCCGCGAAGCCGCGGCGCCAATTTTGCTGAAGACGTTCGGCCTGCTGCCCAACGACAGGCTCCCAGATCCTGCGCCACCTACAGGTACGATCCTGGCGCAATCGACCGATGCGTTGCCGCCGGGCTTACGCGTTTTTTCGCGTGAGCAGGCGCCGGTGACGCCGGTCGCCACAAACATTCCGCCGCCTTCCATCAGTTTTCCGCCGAACGGCGCGACGGTGCCGCTTCCCGCGCCCGGCGCGAAAGATCAGGCCATCCAGTTGAAAGCGGATGGCGGGCGCGGGCCGCTGACCTGGCTGGTAAATGGACAGTTCATTGGCAATTTCGATCGCTTCCAGCCGGTGCTGCTGACCCCGCCGGGCGAGGGTTTCGCGCGCATCACGGTCGTGGATGCGAGTGGCCGCAGTGATTCTTCGGAAGTGCGTTTCAAGCATATCCACTAGACGCTTGATCAAATCGCGTCTTTGCGCTTCCTAGCGGCTATGCCGCAGGACACATCTGACCCTCATTTGGGCCGCCGCAACAAGGCTTTGCACGCCACGACACCGGCGGAGCGCAGGCGCGGCTTCCTCATTCTGTTCGTGAGTCTGGTCTGCATGGGCGCGGGCCAGTCGGTGATCTACACCATCCTGCCGCCGCTCGGCCGCCAGCTTGGCCTTGGCCCTATGCAGATCACGTCGATCTTCGCGGCCAGCGCGGCGATCTGGATTTTCTCGTCCGCCTTCTGGGGCGTGCGCAGCGATCGCTGGGGCCGAAAGCCGGTGATGCTGCAAGGTCTCGCCGCCTTCGCGCTTTCCTTCGCCTGCTTCGCGACGGTGATGCATGCCGGAATCAACAAGTGGATTCCTTCTTTCATGATTTTTCCGGCGCTGATTTTCTCGCGCTGTATTTACGGCACGTTTGGGTCGGGCACGAGCGCGTCGGCGCAGGCCTATGTCGCGGACCGCACCGCGCCACACGAACGCTTGCGCGGCATCTCCATCATCTCCATGGCCTTCGCCTTCGGCACGACCTTCGGCCCCGTGATCGGTTCCTCGCTGACGCTGTTCGGTCTTTATGTGCCGTTCTATTTCATCGCGGTGTGGGCGATCCTCAGCGGCGGCGCGATCTGGTTTTTCCTGCCGGAACGCACGGCGCCCACCTCCGCCGCGATACGCAAGACCACCTTGCGCTGGTATGAGCCGCGCATGTTTCCCTTCATGGCATTCGGTCTGGTGCTGAGCCTGATCGGTTCAATTCCGATCCAGACATCGGGCTTCTTCTTTCAGGATGTTCTGCATCTGAATGCACGCATGACGGCCGCCTATACCAGCATCGGCCTGATGTCGTCCGACATGGCGGCGCTCTTCGCGCAGTTCGTCGTCGTGCAGCGCATGGGCTTCTCGTCTCGCACGCTGACGATTGCAGGCATCTGCACCACGGTGGCATCGAACACGCTGTTTCTCTTTGCGCATGATTTGCCGACGGTGGTGCTGGCCATGATCACATCGGGCCTTGGCTTTGGCATGGCGCGTCCGGGCTTCACATCCGGCGCATCGCTGGCCGTGTCGCCGCATGAACAGGGTGCGGTGGCGGGCCTACTGAATGCGGCAGGCGCTGCGGGATTCATCTTCGGCCCGATGATCGGCTGGCTCTACGAGTTTTCGCCACGCGTGCCGTACATCTTCGGCGTTGCCGCGATGCTGGCGCTGCTGGCGGCGCAATTCATCTCGCGCGTGCTGCGCAATGCCGGAACGATCCCGCCGGATATGGACGCTATCGAAGAGCCGACAGAGTCGCCGGTGCCGAACAATTAGTGGCTCTTCACATCCGCGTTCAAGCGGCCGAGCATTTCCACGGTGGGAAATCCGTCGGCGGGCAGGCCGCGTGCTTTCTGATAGGCCCGCAATGCGCCGCGGACTTTGCGGCCGAGAACACCGTCAATCGCGCCCGGATCATAGCCGAGCTTTTGCAGATCGGTCTGGAAGGTGAAGCGGTCGTCATGGCTGAGAGACGGCTCTTCCCTTGGCCATGAGGCCATGACCGGCGCCGCGCCGCGCAGGCGATTGGAAAGAAGACAAACCGCGAGCGCATAGCTCGCCGCATTGTTGTATTTCAAAACCACGCGAAAATTGTCGAACACCATGAAGGCCGGCCCACGATATCCGGCCGGCAGATAGATCGCGCCTTGCGACGCTGATGCCGGCAAATCATTGCCCAGCGCCGTCTTCACGCCGAGCGCCTTCCAATCCGAAACCGTCTTCATCGCATCCGGATCGGCCAGATCATAGGCAAAGCCCTTGGGGAGTACGACTTCGTAACCCCAGCGCTCGCCGCGCGCCCAGCCGGCATTGGCGAGCAGCGCGGCGGTGGAGGCCAACGCATCTGCCGGTGAATGCCACAGGTCGCGGCGGCCGTCGCCATCGCCGTCCACGGCATGATCGGCAAAAGACGAGGGCTCGAACTGCGTGTGTCCGAACGCGCCCGCCCAAGAGGAGGTCATCTGCGAAGGCTGCAAGCCCTCTTCCTGTTCCATCTTCAACGCGGCCAGCAATTCGTGGCGGCCGAATTCCTGGCGCGGCCCGTCATAGGCGAGTGTCGCCAGCGCTTCGAACATGTTGAAGCCGCCCATCGCCGAACCGTAATTGCTTTCGATGCCCCAGATGGCGACGAGAATTTCCTTCGGTACGCCGTATTTGCCTTCGAGGCCGCTAAGCATCGCCGGATAACCGTCCAGCATCTCATGGCCCTTCGACACGCGGTCGTCCGATACCGCCCCGTCGAGATAGCTCCAGATCGGCTTCACGAACTCCGGCTGCTGCAGATTCAAATCCTCGACTCGCGGGTTGCGGTGGATGCCGGCCATCGAGGCGTCATAGATGTCGGCGCGGATACCGGCGGCCAGCGCCGTCGCTCGAAAGTTCTGCACGAAGGCCGCGAATTTCATGTCTGCCGGGTCTGAGGCAACCGCCCGGGGGGCCACGGACGTCTGCGCGAGCCTCTGGGTATGATGCGCCTGTACGGGCGCGGGCGTGGCACAGGCCGCCACCCCTAACGCCAGGGCCAAAGCCGTCCCCCGAACCATGAACCGGACCCTTCCTTGAAAAACCATGGAAAACCCTTACAGAATCAACGCTTACCCCTGAATAGCACGGCCAAAGCCGGGCGTTGACAGGGCCGGGGCCGGACACTAGTTTCCGCGCCTCTTTCGACACCGGTATTTGAAGGCCCGTTATGAAAATCCGCAATTCGCTGCGTTCGCTGAAGAAGCGCGACAAGGACTGCCGCGTCATTCGCCGCAAGGGCCGCACCTACGTCATCAACAAGAAAAACCCCCGCTTCAAGGCGCGTCAGGGCTGAGCCCCAGGCTGCACTGTCGCCCCCGCGTGGTGATAGAGTGGCCGCAATGACCGACGCACCTCGCCGACCCGAATCCGCCACCCTTCGAAACACGCTGGTCGCCGCCACGGTGATCGGCGTGCTGTTGCTCATGCTCAGCGTCTTCCCGCTGATGATGTCGCCGATGATCTTCGATTCCGGCGAGAGCGCGGACACCTGGTCGATCTTCATCGCGATCTGGCTGGCACCGGTGGTGCTGATCGCGGGACTAGTCATCGGATGGATCGGCTTCGCGAGCGGTGCACGCCGTGTCGCCATCGCAGGCCTTGTGGTAGCAGCCGTGCCTGCCGTGCTGGCACTCGGCGTTCTTATCATGGCGGGCGTGTGAAGCTTCCCGAACCCGATGCTCGTATTCTTGGCCGCCGCGATTCCATCGTGGCGGCGCTGACGCGATTGGTGCCGGACGGCGTTGTCGCGGACAAAGCCGGGTTGGCCGCGTTCGACGGCGATGCGCTCACCGCCTATCGCCAGCAGGCGCTGGTCTGCGTTTTGCCGCAGATCAAGGAGCAGGTGTCTGCTGTTTTGCGCTATGCCGCGCGGGAAGGTATCGCCGTGGTGCCGCGTGGCGCGGGGACATCTTTGTCCGGCGGCGCGTTGCCGCTGGCCGACGGAATCCTGCTCGGCCTCGGCCGCATGAACAAAATTCTCGAAGTCGATTACAACAACCGCTGCGTCGTGGTGCAGCCGGGTGTGACCAACCTGTTGATCACCCGCGCCGTCGAAGGGCGCGGCTTTTACTACGCGCCCGATCCGTCGTCACAGATCGCCTGCACGGTCGGCGGCAACGTCGCGGAGAATTCTGGCGGCATCCATTGCCTGAAATACGGATTGACGACCCACAATCTGATGGGCGTCGAACTGGTGCTGCCCGGCGGTGAGATCGTGACGCTCGGCGGCAAGGCGCCCGGTGCATCGGCACTGGATCTGCTGGGCGTCGTCGCGGGATCGGAGGGACTGCTCGGCGTTGTTGTTGAAGCGACCTTGCGCATCCTGCCCAGACCGCCGGTGACGCGGACGTTGCTCGCCGCATTCCGCTCGGTGCCGGACGCCGGTCAATGCGTCGCCGATATTATCGGCGCGGGGATCATTCCCGCCGCGATGGAGTTCATGGACAAGAACTGCATCGGCGCGGTGGAGGATTATTGTTCGCCGGGTTATCCGCGCGACGCCGAAGGCATTCTCATCATCGAACTGGACGGCGTGGCGGCGGACGTAACGGATGCAGTGATGCGCATCGGCGATATCGCGCGCAAGGCCGGCGCCCTCGTCACCGAAGCGCAGGATGAAAAAGACCGCGCGAAATTGTGGGCGGGGCGCAAGGCGGCGTTTCCCGCCATGGGCCGTCTGGCGCCGGATATGCTGTGCATGGACGGTACGATCCCGCGCCACGCATTGCCGCGCGTGCTGGCGCGCATGGCGCAGATGTCGGAAGAATTCGGTCTTGGCTTCTGCAATGTGTTTCACGCCGGCGACGGCAATCTGCATCCCCTCATCATCTTCGACGTGATGAAAGAAGGTGAGCTGGCCCGCGCCGAAGCCTTTGGTGGCGCGATCCTTGAGCTGTGCGTCGAAGTCGGCGGTGTTTTGACCGGCGAACACGGTGTCGGCGTCGAAAAACGCGATCTGATGCCGGCCATGTTTTCGGGCGTCGATCTGGCGCAGCAGCAACGGCTGAAATGCGCGTTCGATCATGCGGGCCTGTTCAATCCGGGCAAGGTGTTTCCGACGCTCCACGCCTGTGTCGAGCAAGGCCACATGTATGTGAAGGGCGGCCGTGTGCCCTATCCGAATTTGCCGCGCTTCTGATGACCGGGATTCTCGCAAACGCCGAAGCCGACGTGATCGAAGCCGTTCGCGCCGCGCGCGAAAGCCGCCGCACGCTGGAGATTGTCGGCGGCGGTACCAAACGCGCCTATGGCCGCGCTGCGCCTTGCGATGATGTTCTGGACGTTTCGCGCTTGAGCGGCGTCGTCAATTATGAGCCGGAAGAACTCGTTCTGACTGTCAAATCCGGAACCCCGGTTGCCGAAATCGACGCGCTGCTTGGTTCTAAAAGCCAGTGTCTGGGTTTCGAGCCTGCCGATTGGGGACCGCTCCTTGACGCGCCGGCGCGTGCCTCCACCATTGCCGGTGTGCTATCCGCCGATGCGAACGGTCCGGCGGCGGTGCGGTACGGACGCGCGCGCGACTCATTGCTCGGCTATCGCGCCGTCAACGGGTTGGCCGAAGCGTATAAAGCGGGCGGCCGGGTGGTGAAGAATGTCACCGGCTTCGATCTGCCCAAACTGATGTGTGGCGCGTTCGGGACGTTGGGCGTTCTGACCGAAGTGACATTGCGCGTGTTTCCAAAGCCATCCGACGCAGCGGTGCTCATCGTTCGCGATATTTCCGCCGCTGAAGGCCTCACTCTTTTGCGCACCATCTGGTCGAGCCCATTGGAGGCAACGGGCCTTTGTTATGTTCCGGCGGCGGCAACGTCTGCGGCATTGGGCGAGATACAGAAAGGCGCGGCCCTGATCCGTCTTGAAGGCGCGCCGGAACCTTTGCGCGAAAAGATCGAAGGCGCCAAAGCGTTGCTCGGCGAGCGCGCGCAAACCCTCGGCATCGAAATCTTTTCTAGGATAGGCGATGGCGCGATTTTCCTTGGACGCGATCTCGATGTCTGGCGCGTCTTTGTGCCACCCGCCGAAGCGGCGAAACTTGTTGCCGCGATCCAGTCGCCGCTGTGGTTTGCCGATTGGGCGGGCGGATTGTTATGGATCGGGATGCTGCCGGGCAATGACGGCGCGCGCTTGCGCCATATCATCGAACCTGTGGGCGGCCATACCACGCTGCTGCGTGCGGCCACGGAAACGCGCGGCCGCGTCGATGTTTTCCAGCCGGAAACGCCGGCGCGCGGGGCGTTGACCAGATCGGTCAAGGCGGCTTTCGATCCGCTTGGCCTGTTCAATCCCGGCCGTATGTGGCGCGAAGAAAAAGAAGCCGTCTGATGCGCACGAATTTCTCGCCCGCGCAGCTTTGCGATCCGCATATCGCGGATGCGGAGACGAACCTGCGGGCCTGCGTGCATTGCGGTATCTGTACCGCGACGTGCCCCACCTATGTTTTGCTGGGCGATGAACGCGACGGACCGCGCGGCCGCATTGTGATGATGCAGCAGATGCTGGAACAGGGCGGCGCGCCGACATCGGAAACGGTGCACCACATTGATCGCTGCCTGTCCTGCCTCGGTTGCCGCACCGCTTGTCCTTCCGGCGTGGATTATCCGCGCCTCATCGACACAGCGCGGGCGCATATCGAAGAGAATTATGCGCGCCCCGCCGGCGAGCGTGCGTTGCGCTGGCTGATCGCGAACGTGCTCACGCGCCCATCGCTTTCGCGTGCCATGCTCATATTGGCGAAAGTGTTTGCGCCGCTTTCGTTTCTTCTGCCCGGACGCCTTCGCATGATGGCGGCGAAAGGCGCGGCGATGAGACTGGGCCGTGCGCATGTCGAGAAAATTGAAACACCCGCAAACGCCAGGCGCATCGCGCTTATGCCGGGCTGCGTACAGAAAGCGCTCGCACCGCAGATTGACGACGCGGTGGCACGGTTGCTGGCACGGCGCGGCTTCGCGCTGGTGCCGCTGGCAAGCGCGGGATGTTGCGGATCGCTTGTGCACCATCTGGGCCGGGAGGACGACGCGAAAGCGTGGGCGAGACGCGCTATTGAGGCGTTTGAAAGCGCTGGCGGGGACAAAACATTCGACGCCATCCTCATCACCGCAACAGGATGTTCATCGCATCTGAAGGATCTGGCGCATCTCTTTGCCGGTGATACGCACTGGCAAAATCGCGCGGGGGCATTCGCGTCAAAGGTCAAGGATTTTTCGGAATTGGCGACGCCGCGCGCCTTGCCGCCGTCGCGAAATTTGCGCGTCGCCTATCACGCGCCGTGCTCGCTGCAGCATGGTCTTCGCCTCGGCGGCGGCAATGAAGCTTTGCTGGAAGCCGCAGGCTTCGAGGTGCTGACGATCCCGGAGGGACATCTGTGCTGCGGTTCGGCCGGAAGCTACAGCATCCTGCAGCCCGACCTCGCGGACCGGTTGCGCGCGCGCAAGCTCGACAATGCCCTGTCCACGAAGCCCGATGTGATCGCCACGGCCAATATCGGCTGCCTGGAACATCTGTCCGGACCCGGCGCACCGCCGCTGGTGCATGTGGCGGAACTGATCGACTGGGCGGAAGGCGGGCCGGTGCCACAGGCCCTTCACCACATCGCGCGCAAGTGATGGCAAGACACTCTGCGATCCGCTATTTTCCCGCCATGAAATTTCTCCTGGCCTTTCCGATCCTGTTTGCGCTCGCGGCGCCGGCCGCGGCGGCAAACCCACCCGCACAGCAGGCGTCCTCTGAGGCGCAAAAGGAAATCGACAAGCTCTTCGGCAATCTCGCCAAGGCAGGATCGGAAGAGGCCGCCAAGCCGATTGAGGATCAGATCGTGACGCTGTTCGGGCAATCGGGCAGTGCCAGCATCGATCTGCTGATGAATCACGCCGCCGCCGCGCTGCAGGCTGGCGATGCCGCGACCGCGAAGGAAATCGTCATCACCATCACCGAAATCGCACCCGGTTTCGCGCAAGGCTGGGTCGAACGCGCGGCCATCGCGCAAGCCGAGAAGGATGACGCCGGCGCGCTGACTTATCTGCAGAAAGCGGTCACGCTCAATCCGCGCCAGTTCGAGGCGCTGGCCGAACTCGGCGGCATCCTCGTCTCCTACGGAGACAAGAAACAGGCGCTGCAATATTTCCGCAAAGCCCAGGCGCTCGATCCCTTCCTCGCCGGCATCGGCAAGCAGGTCGATCAACTCGCGCGCGATGTCGAAGGCGAGAAGATCTAGCTACTTTCCGCCGACAAAGGCGACACGCAGAAGGTTCGTCGAGCCGGATGTGCCGAGCGGCACGCCGGCCGTGATGACGATGCGCTCACCCGATTTGGCGAAGCCCTCGCGATAGGCGATCTCGGTGGCGCGTTCGACGACGTCGTCGAGATCCACGGCATCGTCCGTCAGAACGCAATGCAATCCCCACGCGATGCAAAGACGCCGCGCCGTATCGATGGACGGCGTCAACGCGATAATCGGTGCTTCCGGCCGCTCGCGCGCCGCGCGCAATCCGGTCGATCCGGATTTCGTCCAGCTCACAATGGCGCGGGCGTGGATGGTGTGCGTCACTTCGTGGACAGCCTGCATGATTGCATCGGGCGTGGTGTCCTGCGGCGGATCGCGCTGGGCATCGATATAGGACTGGAACAACGGATCGGCTTCCACCGCGATGGCAATGCGGTCCATCACCGAGACGGCCTCCACGGGAAACGCGCCGCTGGCGGTTTCGGCGGACAGCATCACGGCGTCCGCGCCATCGAACACGGCGGTGGCCACATCGGAGACTTCGGCGCGGGTGGGTGCGGGCGACACGATCATGGATTCCAGCATCTGCGTCGCCACGACGACGGGCTTGCCCGCCTTGCGTGCTGCGCGGGTGATCTGCTTCTGGCGGCCGGGCACAGCTTCCAGCGGCAATTCCACGCCCAGATCGCCGCGCGCCACCATCACCGCGTCGGACAATTCCAATATGGCGTCCAGCGATTCAATGGCTTTGGGCTTCTCGATCTTGGACAGGATCGCCGCGCGTCCGCGCGTCAGTTTGCGCAATTCGGCGACATCGTCGGGCCGCTGCACGAAGGACAGCGCGATCCAGTCCACGCCGAGCTGAAGCGCGGCTTCCAGATCGCTTTTGTCTTTGTCCGTCATCGCCGAAACGGGCAGCAGCGTGTCGGGAAGATTCACGCCTTTGCGATCTTTCACCACGCCGCCGACTTCGACGAAGGCTTCGGCGCCATCCGGTTTGGCGGCGAAGGTGCGCAGGCGCACCTTGCCGTCGTCGATCAGAAGGCCGTGTTTTTGCTGTAGCGCGCTGAACACTTCGCTATGCGGGATGGGCAGCACATCGGCTTCGGTGGTCGAGGCCGCGCGCACCAGCTTGATGCGCTGGCCAACGGTTAGCGTCATCTGGCCGCCGGGCAATGTGCCGAGCCTGATCTTGGGACCCTGCAGGTCGCACAGGATTCCGATGGGCCGTCCGACATCGGCCTCCAGCGCGCGGATGCGCGTGTGCAATTCGCTCAGCATGTCGTGGCTGGTGTGGCTCATATTGATGCGGAAGACATCAACGCCTGCCTGCCACAGTGCTTTCATCGTCTCCGGCGAGGACGACGACGGTCCCACCGTCGCCAGGATTTTTGTTTTGCGGCGTCTTCTCATGTCTCAATCCGAAAGTGTTTGGGTGTAGTCCGGTTTGTCGCCGGTATCGATCCTGAAGAAGCCTTTGCGGTCCATGCCGCGTCCCGCGCAGTTATCCCGGCCCGGCGCCTCGAATTTGTCGGTGGTGCCGAGGCAGAATTTGCGCGAACCGTCCCAGCCGCCCGATCCACCGTCCACCGCATACATATAGTAATAACGCGCCTTCAGGGGGTGCGGCACCACGGCCGCGCATTTGGCGGGCGCGATCGTCCACCAGCCTTCGCTCATCCATTGCGTGCCATCGAAGCGGCCGACGGCCACGCGGGCCGGATGACGGGTGGTGTTGCAGACATTCAGCGCCGCAAAGGCCGGCTGACAGAGGCCGGAGAGAATCAGAAGGGTGAGGAGGAGGGGGCGTGTCACGGGCTTCAGCATGTCGCGCAAGGAACATCTCCTGTCAACGCGAACCCGCGCTATGATCGCCGGATGAGCGAGTCCGCCTTCGAACTTGTCCTTCCGGCCGCGCGGGGCGGCGATATACTGTTCCTCTGCGATCATGCATCCAATGCCATGCCCGAAGCCTATGGAAATCTGGGCCTGGAAGAGGGCGCTTTTGCGGCGCATATCGCCTCCGACATCGGGGCGGCGACGGTGACGCGCGCGCTGGCTGCGGCCTATGGCGCGACGGCGATTCTGGCGCGCTGGTCGCGTCTGTTGATCGATCTCAATCGCGGCGCCGACGATCCCACGCTTGTCATGAAACTGTCCGACGGGCGCATCATTCCCGGCAACCGCGATGCGGGTGACGAAGAAGTGGCGCATCGCCTCGCGCAATTCTACCGGCCCTATCACGCGGCGATCACAAGCGAGATCGCTGCAATGCGCGAAATGGGCACGGTTCCCATACTCATTTCGATGCACAGTTTCACGCCGGTGTGGAAAGGTTCCAAACGCCCGTGGGACATCGGCGTGTTGTGGGATCGCGATGGCCGGCTTGCTTTTCCGCTGATGGCGGCGTTGCAGCGCGCGGGCTTTGTCGTCGGCGACAATGAGCCCTATCGCGGCGAACTCGAAGGCGATTGCATGTATGTGCACGGTTCGCTGACCGGTTTGCCGCATGTGCTGATCGAGATGCGGCAGGACCTGGTGGCAACGCCGGATGCCGCGGAAAAGTTCGCGGCACGGCTGAAGCCGGTCATCGGCGAAGCATTGCGCGACATGGGGCCGGCGAAGATTCAATTGACGCGCGCGTTACCGGCACCGGAAGGAAAAATGGACATGGACGAAAAGACCCGCACAGAACTGGAAGCCGCAGCCTTCCGGCGCCTCGTCGCGCATCTGCGCGAACGCACCGATGTGCAGAATATCGACCTGATGGGCCTCGCGGGCTTTTGCCGCAACTGCCTGGGCGACTGGTATCGCGAGGCGGCGGCCGAAAAAGGCATCGCGCTGGAGAAGGATCAGGCCCGCGAAATTGTGTATGGCATGGCGCCGTCGGCGTGGAAAAAGCGGTATCAGAAGGACGCGACGGCAGAACAAAAGGCCGCATTCGACAAGGCCAATAAAACCCACAGCTAAGAGCGCCGCGAGCATTGCGCCGGCGGGATCGCCCCGCTAGCTTTCGCGCCCTCACAGAAAAAGAGTTGGGCAATGGCCAAGTCGGGCTTCGCGAAAGAGCATCTGAAATCCTTCATCGAGCGCATCGAGCGGCTTGAAGAAGAAAAGGCGGCGCTGGCCGCCGACATCCGCGAAGTCTATTCCGAAGCCAAAGGCACCGGCTTCGACGCCAAGATCATGCGTAAGGTCGTGCGCCTCAGAAAACTCGACACCGCCGACCGCCAGGAACAGGACGCGATCCTGGACCTGTATCTCAGTGCGCTGGGAATGAGCGGCGACTAGCCAGCCTGACGCTGGCCTTCTTCACCTTCATTGCCTTCAATCGCATGTTCAAGACCGAGGTCTTTGAGTTTGCGATAAAGTGTCGAGCGGCCGATGCCGAGGCGCCGCGCCACTTCGGACATGTGTCCTTCATAGCGCGAGATCGCGAGGCGGATCATTTCGGACTCGACGTCTTCCAGTTTGCGCATATGGCCGCCCGCATCTGTCGCGGACAGGGCATAGGGCGAAACATGCGCGGGCATGGCGCGGGGTTGAGAGGGCTCTTGATAGCCTTGCACCGGAGCGGCGGGCGCCGGTAGCGAGCGATGCGTCTTCAGTTCGACGCCCAGTGCGGCAGCGATCTGCGGGAAATCGCAAACGTCGAGCATCGTGGAATCGCACAACACCACGGCGCGGAAGATCGTGTTTTCGAGCTGGCGGACGTTGCCCGGCCAGTTGAAGCGTTCGATCAGGTCGGAGGCTTCCGGCGTCAATCCGGCGACCGCCTTGTTCTCCTCGGCGGCAAAGCGCGAGATGAAATGGCGCGCAAGCGACGGAACGTCGTCCTGACGCTGGCGCAGCGGCGGCACGAAGATGGGAAACACGTTCAGGCGGTAATAGAGGTCTTCGCGGAATTGGCCTTCGCGAGTCAGCTCGGCCAGGTCGCGATTGGTGGCGGAGATGATGCGTACGTCAATCTTGATGGGGCGCTTGGCGCCGACCGGATCGACTTCGCCCTGTTGCAGCGCGCGCAGCAACTTCACCTGCATGTCGAGGCGCAGTTCGCCGATTTCGTCGAGGAACAGCGTGCCGCCATCGGCTTCCTGGAATTTGCCCAGGTGCTTGTCGCTGGCGCCGGTGAACGATCCCTTTTCGTGGCCGAACAGGATGGATTCGATCAGGTTTTCCGGAATGGCGCCGCAGTTCACGGTGACGAACGGGCGTCCCGCGCGATCGGACGAGCCTTGAATGGCGCGCGCGACAAGTTCCTTGCCGACGCCGCTTTCGCCTTCGATCAAAATCGGAATGGTGGATTGCGCGGCGCGCTGGCCCAGGCGAATGACCTGCTTCATCTCGCCGGAGCGCGCGATCATGTCGTCGAAAACCATGCGGTTTTCGGTTTTCTTCTTCAGGCGCGTCACTTCGTGGGTGAGCGTGCCCATCTTGAGCGCGTTGCGGATGGAAACGGTGATGCGTTCGGGGCTGGCTGGCTTCACGAGGAAGTCGGTCGCGCCCGCGCGCATCGCTTCGACGGCGGAATCAATGCCGCCTTTTGCGGTCAGCACGATGACGGGAAGTTCGTCATGCATGACGCGCAGCTTCTTGAGCACTTCCAGCCCGTCCATGTCCGGCATGACGAGATCGAGCAGGACGATGGCGATCTGGTCGCCGCGTGGCCCGGTCAGAAGGTCGAGCGCGGGCTGGCCGCCGGGCGCTGTGACAACGGCCATGCCGTTGCGTGTGATTGCCGCTTCCAGCAAACGGCGCTGAACCGGATCGTCATCGACGACAAGAATTGTATGAGCAGCCATGCGCTTCACCTCTTCGCGCACCAATCCTCGCGCCTTAAAGATAAAATCCGGTTTAAAGTCTCGCTTTGCGACACTGGATTGGTGGACGAGATTGCGGTTTGCGGCGAAGATCGCCAGATATGCCGCCGATGATGGTCAAGGAAGCGTAAACGCCGCGACGCGCGTCAACGCTTCCGTAAGTTTCGGCGCAGCATCGCGGATGAAAGACAGGAATGGCCGATAAGTCAGAGAATGGAATCGGGCGGCGCATTTCGCGTTTCGCGCGCGTCTCGGGCGGTCTTGTCGGCGTGGCGGCGCGCGGTGCGGCGCGGTCCCTCGGCGGCACAAAAACATTCTCCGCCGCCAATGCCGCCGACCTGACGACGGTGCTGGGAAATTTGCGCGGGCCGGTAATGAAAGTTGCGCAATTCGTGGCGACCGTGCCGGGAATTCTTCCGCCGGAGGTCGCAGCCCCGCTGCTGACGTTGCAGGCCAGTGCGCCGCCGATGGGCACCGGTTTCGTGCGCCGGCGCATGGCGGCCGAACTGGGCGCGGACTGGGAGAAGAAATTCAAATCCTTCGACAAGGATGCGGCGGCCGCGGCGTCTTTGGGACAGGTGCATCGCGCCATCGCGAAAGACGGAACGCGGCTCGCCTGCAAGCTGCAATATCCGGCGATGGATGCAGCGGTGGATTCCGATGTGCGGCAGTTGAAAGCGGCGCTGCGTTTCCAGCGTGGCTTCGACGGCACGATCGACACGACGGAGTTCGGTGAGGAGATCGCGGCACGCCTGGCCGAAGAACTCGATTATGCGCGCGAGGCCGCGCACATGAAACTCTACACGATCATGTTGAAGGACCGCTCCGACATCGCAGTGCCGGAACCTGTGATGGCGCTCTCCACAAAACGCTTGCTGACCATGACATGGATGGACGGAAAGCCGATCGCCGACTTCGAGAAAGCGAAGCTGGAAGCCCGCAACGCGATTTCGACGGCGCTGTTCAAGGCGTGGTGGAGTCCCTTTGCGCGCTTCGGCGTTATTCACGGCGATCCGCATCTGGGCAACTACGCTGTGAACGCGGACGGTGGGATCAATCTGCTGGACTATGGCTGCGTGCGCACCTTCACGCCGAAATTCGTGGACGGCGTGATCGGGCTTTATCGCGCATTGCAGACGAAGGACGATGCTGCCGCCGCCAGGGCCTATGCACTGTGGGGCTTTGCCAAAATTACGCCGCAGATGGTCAAGGTGCTCAACATGTGGGCCGGTTTCATCTTCGCGCCGCTGTTGGACAATCGCGTGCGCGTCGTCGACGACGGTGTACCCGCCGCGGAATACGGCATGAAGCAGGCCAACGAGGTGCATGAGAAACTCAAAGAGATCGGCGGCATTCGTCCGCCGCGCGAGTTCGTGTTCATGGATCGCGCCGCCATCGGACTGGGCGGTGCACTGATCCGGCTGGGCGCGCGGCTGAACTTCCACAAGCTTTTCGAGGAAGAGATCGCCGATTTCGATATGGCCGCGCTGGAGAAACGCCAGCGTGCGTCGTTCGAGAAGGCCGGCGTGCCGTTGCCCAAATGAGCGACAAGGCGTTCGACTATTGGGAATTCTTCATCGGCGAAGCGCGCCGTGCCAACTCGCCGCTCTATGCGCGCTATGCGCAAGGCGTGAAAGACGATGCGGGATTGCGGGAATTGGCGAGCCATGTCCGCAATGGACAGCCGCCGGCGAACATCCTCTTTGGCGCGGTGCATTTTCTGTTGCTGCGCGGCGCACAACATCCGTTGCGGCGCTTCTATCCCAATCTGAACGGTGGCGCGGCGGCCGGCGACGAAGACCCATTTTCGCATTTTCAGGATTTCGTGGCGCAGCACCGCGCCGAACTTGAACCGCTGATCGCGAGCAAAGTCACCAACACCAATGAGGTTGGGCGCTGCACGTTGCTGCATCCCGCGTTCCGCGCCGTGGCCAGCGAAGCGGGCGAGCCGCTGAACCTGATCGAGATCGGGCCAAGCGCCGGGCTTAACCTGATCTGGGATCGTTATGACGTGCGCTATCATCGCGGAGACGAGACATTCGTGCTCAACACACCCGGCGCGACGCTTGTTCTCGATTGCGAATTGCGTGGCGAGAAGAACCCGCCCTTCGGCCCGGCGCCGAAAGTCGCGAGCCGCATCGGCCTCGAACTCAACCCCGTCGATCTCACCGATCCGGATCAGCGCGACTGGCTGCGCGCGCTCGTCTGGCCCGACACCAAAGGCCGTTTCGAACGCTTGGAAGCGGCACTGAAAATCACCGACCAGGCGAAACCGCAAATCCGTGTCGGCGATGCGCTAGCGCTTTTGCCGGACGCACTTCGCGCGGTACCGGAGGACCAACCGGTCTGCATCTACCATTCCTTCGTCACCTATCAATTCTCGACCCAGATGAAGGAAATCTTGGACAATATTCTCGTCATGGCGGGGCTGCGCCGTCCGGTCTGGCGCATCGGAATTGAGGGCAGCGCCAATGGCGCAAACACGATCATGATGACGCGCTATCACGACGGCACGCGCGACGAACGCGAACTGGCGCTTTGCCACCCGCATGGCGCGTGGCTAGACTGGCGGCAATGACAGACGATCTTTTAGACGAAGACGCACCGATCATTCCCGAAGGCTATCGGCGCATGAGCTGGTTTCGCGGTTTCGGCAACCAGATCGGCCCGCTTTACGAACGCATCGGCGCAGACGACGATTACACCCGCGCCTTTCTGGTCTGCGAGCACCACACCAACGGCATGATGAATTGCCATGGCGGCATGCTGATGGCTTTTGCCGACACTGCGTTCGGCCATGCGGTTTCGATGCGCGCCAGGGATCATTATTGGGTGACGATCCGCCTCGTCACCGACTTCCTGTCCTCCGCGAAGCTCGGCGACTGGGTCGAAGGCACGGGCGAGGTCGTCGGCGTCGAGGATGACCTCTATACAATCAGAGGACGGATATGGTGCGGCGACCGCACCGTGATGACCGGCACCGGAATCTTCAAGACGCTGGGCAAACGCCCGCCCCGGAAATAGACGCGGAAATAATATGGCAAACGCGAAACCCGAATTCTTCATGCCGACCGAAGGGCCGTTGGTGCCGTTTCACGGCGACGTGCCGCCGGCACCGGACTGGTTCACGCGCGCGGTCGCCATCGAACCGGAATCGAGTTTCGTCGAAGTCGAAGGCGCCAGCATTCATTATTTGCGCTGGGGCGATCGCGCGAAGCCGGGCCTGCTTCTGGTTCATGGCAACGCCGCGCATGCCTATTGGTGGAGCTTCATCGCACCCTATCTGGCGCGCGACTACAATGTCGCGGCCATCGACATGTCGGGCATGGGCGATTCCGACTGGCGCAAGTCCTATTCGGTTGAACTCTTCGCGCGCGAACAGTTGGCGGTGTGCGAAGCGGCGGGCATGTTCTCGCCGCACGAACCGCCCGTCATCGTCGCGCACAGTTTCGGCGGCTTCATCACCATGTTCACGGGCGCGGTCTATGGCGACCGTCTGGCCGGCACGGTCATCGTGGATTCGCCGGTCAACCCACCCGGCCGTCCCGGCGGCCCGCCGAAGCGCGAGTTCAAGCCGCATCACGTCTATCCCGACATGGCCTCGGCGCTGGCGCGCTTTCGGCTGATGCCGCCGCAAGGCTGCGACAACCTCTTCATTGTGGATTGGGTGGGGCGCCGCTCGTTAAAGACGGTTCCCGGCGGCTTCACCTGGAAGTTCGATCCGCGGATCTGGCAGGACTTCACCATCGGCGACACCGCCGCGCGGCTCAAGGAAACCAAGTGCCGGATCGCTATTTTCCGCGGCGAGAATTCGGTTCTGATGCCGCCGGAGATCGGCGAATACATGTTCAACCTTCTGGGCCGTGCCGCACCGATGGTCACGATCCCCGAAGCGCGGCATCACGTGATGCTGGACCAGCCTCTGGCACTGGTTGCGGCGCTGAATGCGCTCCTGGCGGACTGGGACCATTCGACGCCAACCCGCCGGTTGCCGCCGGGGGGTGAGTTGTTATAGTCCCGGCGGCTCGAATGGGCGCGAATCTAGGGACGAAAATGTCAGAAACCGACGACGAAATCCTGCACCAGGAACCCGGCCAGATGGGCACGATGGACCTTAAGGACCATCTCAAAACCTGGCACGGCTTTATCGCCTTCGTGAAGTGGCAGGCCATTGGCATTGCCATCATCATGATCCTGCTCGCGATCTTCCGCACCAATCATTGATCCCATGAAACTCGCGGTTCTCAAGGAGCGCCGCGACGGCGAGGCGCGCGTCGCCGCCACGCCGGAGACGGTGAAAAAGCTCAAAACGCTTGGGCTGGATATTGCTGTGGAAACCGGCGCTGGCGCAGGTGCAAAGATTTCCGATGCCGATTACACGACGGCAGGCGCCAGCATTGCGCCGGATGCGGCCTCGGCTGTGCGCGATGCCGACATCGTCCTGAAAGTGCGCGGCGCGGAACCCGGTGAAGTCGCCGCGATGAAAAAGGGTGCGGTGTTTGCCGCCCTCCTTGCTCCGTACACGGAGAAAGACGCCGTCGCGAAGCTGGCGGCACAGGGCGTTTCGGCCTTTGCCATGGAGTTCATTCCGCGCATTTCGCGCGCCCAGTCGATGGACGTGTTGTCGTCGCAGGCAAACCTTGCCGGTTACAAAGCGGTGATCGACGCATCCGCGCAATATGGCCGCGCATTTCCGATGATGATGACGGCGGCGGGCACGATTGCCCCGGCGCGTGTGTTCATCATGGGTGTCGGCGTCGCCGGTTTACAAGCCATCGCCACCGCACGCCGTTTAGGCGCCATCGTGACCGCGACCGACGTGCGCCCGGCGACGAAAGAACAAGTCGTATCGCTCGGCGCGACGTTTGTGGCCGTCGAAGACGAAGAGTTCAAACAGGCCGAAACCACTGCCGGTTATGCCAAGCCGATGTCGGCGGAATATCAGGCCAAGCAGGCCGCGCTCACCGCCGAGCATATCAAGAAGCAGGACATCGTCATCACCACCGCGCTCATTCCCGGCCGCAAGGCGCCGGTTCTTGTGACGGCGGAAATGATCGCGACGATGAAGCCGGGTTCGGTGATCGTGGACTTGGCGGCGGAGCAGGGCGGCAACACGCCTTTGACGAAAGCCGATCAAGTGATCGAGACGGGTGGCGTAACGATCATGGGTTACACCAATCTGCCGGCGCGTCTGGCGGCGGATACGTCCAGCCTCTATGCGCGCAACCTGTTCAATTTCGTGTCGCTGATCGTGGACAAGAAAACGGGCGCGCTGGCGCTCAACTGGGATGACGACATAGTAAAGGGCGCGGGACTGACGCGCGACGGCGAGATCGTGCATCCGAGCCTGAAGGGATAGACCATGGAACTCGTCGATCCGATCGTCTTCCGCCTGACCATCTTCGTGCTGGCGATTTTCGTGGGCTACTTCGTGGTGTGGAGCGTGACGCCCGCGCTGCACACGCCGCTGATGGCCGTGACGAACGCGATCTCCTCGGTGATCGTGGTCGGGGCGCTGATCGCGGTCGCCGTGCCGGTTCTCAATTCCGCATCGTGGACCTCCAAAGGCCTCGGCTTCGGCGCGCTGATCCTCGCTTCGGTCAACATCTTCGGCGGCTTCCTCGTCACCGCGCGCATGCTCGCGATGTACAAGAAGAAGGGGAAGTGAGCGCGATGGGCCATTTCCTTTCCAACCCGCAGAATGTTCGCGATGGATTGCACATCTTGATGAAAATCGGATTTGCGATGTCTGTGTCCGGGTTTGCGCTTTATGTTTGGCAGCGCCGAAACAAGGGCAGCCGCTGACATGAAAGCCGATATCGCAGCCCTTCTTTATCTCGTCTCCGGCGTGCTGTTCATCATGGCGCTGCGTGGATTGTCGTCGCCGGCCTCGTCGCGCGCGGGCAATCGCAACGGCATGATCGGCATGACCATCGCGATCCTGACCACCTTGTGGGTCGCGGGCGTGACCGATCCTCTGACATGGGTGCTTGTGGTCGCAGGGCTTGGCATTGGTGGCGGCATCGGCGCGATCACCGCGCGGCGCATCGCCATGACGGACATGCCCCAGCTTGTGGCGGCGTTTCACTCTCTCGTCGGACTCGCAGCGGTTCTCGTCGCGGGCGCGGCGTTCTATTCGCCGGATGCGTTCGGCATCGGCACGGAAGGCGCGATCCGGCTGCAGAGCCTCATCGAGATGTCGCTCGGCGTCGCCATCGGCGCAATCACCTTCGCCGGCTCCATCATCGCCTTCGCCAAGCTCAACGGAAACATGAGCGGCGCGCCGATCATCCTGCCCGCGCGCCATGCGCTGAACGCCATCCTGTTCCTCGTCATCGTAGGGCTGGTCGTGTGGTTCGCGATGCACCAGCCGGCCTGGGCGTTCTGGGCCATCGCGGTTTTGTCATTCGTGTTCGGCATCACGCTCATCATTCCCATCGGTGGCGCGGACATGCCGGTGGTTGTCTCGATGCTCAATTCCTATTCGGGCTGGGCGGCGGCAGCGATGGGTTTCACGCTCGAGAACTCCGCGCTCATCATCACCGGCGCGCTGGTGGGATCGTCCGGCGCGATCCTGTCCTACATCATGTGCAAGGGGATGAACCGCAGCTTCGTCTCCGTCATTCTTGGCGGCTTCGGCGGCGAAGTCGGCGGCCCGAAAGGCCCGGCGGAAACGCGCCCTGTCAAACAGGGCAGCGCGGAAGACGCCGCCTTCATTATGAAAAACGCCGGCAGCGTCATCATCGTGCCGGGCTACGGCATGGCCGTGGCGCAGGCGCAGCACGCGGTGCGCGAAATGGCGGACCAGCTCAAGAAGGAAGGCGTGAAAGTCTCCTACGCCATCCATCCCGTCGCGGGCCGCATGCCCGGCCACATGAACGTGCTCTTGGCCGAAGCGAATGTGCCCTATGACGAAGTTTACGAGCTGGAAGACATCAACAGCCAGTTCGCACAGGTCGATGTGGCTTACGTCATCGGCGCCAATGACGTGACCAACCCGTCGGCCAAGACCGATCCCAAATCGCCGATTTTCGGCATGCCGATCCTCGACGTGGAGAAGGCCAAAACCGTGCTCTTCATCAAGCGCGGCATGGGCTCGGGTTATGCCGGGGTGGAGAACGAACTCTTCTTCCGCGACAACACGATGATGCTCTTCGGCGACGCCAAGAAGATGACGGAAGAAATCGTCAAGAATCTGGGCTGACGCAGTTACGTTTGCTATAAGGACGCGGTTTTTTTTGGGGGCTGTCGCTTGAGCACCGTTCGCGATATCACCGTTCGTTTCCTCGGCACGCTTGGCTCGGAAAAAACTATCCGTGCCGAAGTTGCCAAGCTCGCCAAGGCGCGCGACGTGCATACGATGCGCGGCACGATGGACAGCTACCTCACCCACATCACCGGTAAGTCGGGCGCTCTGCTACAGGCGCAAGGCATCTTCATCGTCGTTGCCACGTATCTTTTGCAACCGGGCTGGCCACGCTTTCTGGCGCTGGCTTCCATCGTGATGCTCACGATGGCGGCCATGGCGGTGATGACCAACTTGCGTTCGGTCTTTATCGGCCGAAACGTCGAGAACGGCGACAGCGATCAGATGGAACTGGAAATCGTCGTTCAAATGGCGCTGCTGACCGCACGGCGCGGATTGCTGTTCAACATCGCGCTGTATCTGACCTTCGTGTCTGTGTTCCTGCTCGGCGTCGCCGCGATGCGGTTCGTCTAGGCGGGTCGCGCCAGCATTCCGATCGCGTGCCGCGCGGCGGCAAGATAGATGGGATTGGGGTTTAGCGCATATTCGCGCAGGCACGCTTCCGTGAATTTGATCGCGTGGTCGTCGGATGTTTGGACGGCACGCGCGATCAGGTCTTCTGTTGTTTCCTGCGGCAGCGGAACATCCGACCAGTCCGGCTTAGCCGTGCCGTAAACCGAATAAAGCGCTGCGCCCGTCTGCCACGCATAGCGCAGCGCGGTGCGCGTCACATCGGCATCGAGGAACGGCGCCAGCGAGCGCAGGGACACGCAAGCTGTCACACCATGAATAAAGGCAATCGTGGTGTAGGGATCCTGCGCATTGGCGAGATAGACCCGCGCGAAGGTTTCGGTGAGCTGCGAAACAATTTGCGCCGGATCGCCGCTCACATCGAGCATGCCGATCACGGGCGCGAAGCCGGGAAATTCGTGCAGGCTGCGCAGGCCCGTCGTGAAACCGCCGCGTGTGGTGCGCGCGTCGCCCGGGGAGAATGGCACCCGCGCGATGGCTTCCCGGGCCGGCATCGGCTTGCCCGAATAATCCGCCGCCGGCAGCGTTTCGTAACATGACGCCCAATAGCCGAGCGCGCCCGCCAGCTCGCGAAGGCGCGCGGCGTTCTCACGCTCCGCAAGGCTGCGCACCGCATGACCAACGCGGATCACGCCATGCGCGGCGCCGGAACTGATGCCGGGTGCCAATCGCGCCGTCCATGTCGCCACCACGTCCTGCCAGCGCGTGCCGGCCAATGCGTTTTCAAAGAATGCGGCCCATTCCATCGGCCTGTCGTTGCCGAGCACCTGGCGCCAGCTATCGGCGGAGATCGTTCTGCTTGCCGTTTCGCGCGGCATCAGCAGATTGCGCAGCGGCCAGTTCTTTTTCAGCCAGGGCATCACCGCATCGGCGCGGCCCATCGCGGACAAGGCGTCCGCCACCATGGGCGCGTGATTGGTGAAACCGTTGGAAAGATCGGGACCGTAACCCGCCAGAAAAGCGAGCGCGGCATCCATCTGCGAATAGTCTTTGCGAAGATCGGCCATCGCCCAAACATATTCAGCGATAACCCCACTTTCTATCGGCGCATTCGCGAAAATCGGGATGAGGCGTTCTGCGCTCCGCTCATTGCCCCGTTAATTTTGCGGCTATCGCGCCTGCGAAAGTCCGCAACTATTTTGCGAATATGTGAAGTTGCGCATATTGCAGCAGGATGATCGTCTTGGCGTCGCAGATGCGGCCATCCGCCATCATCGCGACGGCTTCGTCGAACGGCAGTTCCAGAACTTCGATGTCTTCGCCTTCCTCAGCGATGCCGCCGCCGTCACCGCTTTTCGAGGCCGCATCGTATTCGCCGATGAAGAAAGTGAGTTTCTCCGTGACCGAGCCGGGACTCATGAACATCTCGAAAACCTTGTTCACCTTCGCGATCCGGTAGCCGGTTTCTTCTTCGGCTTCGGCACGGATGCGCGTTTCCGGGTCCGCGTCGTCCAGCAGGCCGGCGGCCGCCTCGATCAGCATTTCGCGATAGCCGTTCATGTAAGCGGGCAGGCGAAATTGCCGCGTCAGCACCACGCGGCGCTTCTGGCGATGGAACAGGAGAATCGTGCAGCCATTGCCGCGGTCATAGGCCTCGCGCGTGCCTTCCTGCCAGGTGCCGTCCTTGCGCCGCCATGCGAACTGCACCTTGCGCAGGATGTACCAGTTGTCGGAGAGCACCGTGGTTTCGTCGATGCGCACGCGGTCGCTGATGTCGGTCATGTTACGCGCCGCCGCACATATGTTCGGAGTCTGCGTCTTCCCAGCTTTGGTGCGTGCGCAGATCGGTGGCTTTGTAGATTTTGCCGCGCGTGTCGCCGGGCGGGCAGTCGTCGGGAATGGTGGTGAGGCAAAGTTTCACCGCGTCGCCGGTTTTCGCGCCCTTCAGTCCCTTGATCGCCGCGTAGGAAACCTGAAGCACGCCGTTGGTGTAGGTCACCTGATCGCCACTATCGGCGATGCCTTCCAGCCGCGTGCCGATGGTGGCGATCCTGGTCATCACGCACTGGCCTTCCTTTGTCGGCACGGGCTCGCGGGCGGCGGCGGCCATGGGAAACGCAGCAACGAAAATCAGGGGAAGCAGAAAGCGCATGTGATTGTCCGTTCGGTCTGGCGAAAAGATTAAACGAAAAAGGCCGCCCTTGCGGACGGCCCTTTGGAATTCTTTCGACTGGATCCCCGCCTGCGCGGGGATGACCTGACTTCGTCAGGTCACTTCGGCAGCACGCCTTCACGCTGCAGGCGCTTGCGCTGCAGCTTGCGGTACCGGCGGATGGCTTCGGCGCGTTCGCGCGCGCGCTTCTCGCTCGGCTTCTCATAGTGGCCACGCAGCTTCATTTCGCGGAAGATGCCTTCACGCTGCATCTTCTTCTTCAGGGCTTTCAGCGCCTGGTCGATATTGTTGTCGCGAACGATGATCTGCAAAGGAAACGCTCCTGATGGGTCCGTGAAGGCCGGCGTAGATAACAGAAGGGTTTTGGCGTGTCCACCACGCGACCTGTTGATTAAAAGCGCATCCAGCCCTTGCAAAACAGGATTTTGTTCTTTATATGTTCTTGGCCTCTGGCGGGCCGGTTTTCCGCCGAGGCGAATTGGAGGACAAATACAGGCCCCAATTTTCTCGAAAACAACCTTCGAGGCTTTTTCTATGTTTTTCAAAGGCTTGATCAAAAAATGGATTTGAACTGACGCATGGCCATCCTGAAAATCGCCCGCATGGGCCACCCGGTGTTGCGCCAAACCGCCGCTGCGGTGGCCAATCCCGCCGATCCGGCCATTCGCCGGCTGGTGGCCGACATGGTCGAGACCATGATCGATGCCAACGGGGCGGGCCTGGCGGCGCCGCAGGTCCATGTGCCGCTGCGAGTCGTGGTGTTCCAGGCGCCGGGCGAGCGGAGCGATCCCGGCCTCGCCGAAGACGAAAGCTTCGACCACACCGCCCCGCTGACCGTGCTGGTGAACCCGCAGATCGAGATCGTCGGCGCGGAGCGCGAGAAGGGCTGGGAAGGCTGCCTGTCGGTGCCGGGGCTGCGCGGGCAGGTCGAGCGGGCGGCGCATATCCGCTATCGCGGCTTCGATTTGGACGGCAAGCTGGTCGAACGCAGCGCGCGGGGCTTTCACGCCCGCGTGGTGCAGCATGAGGTCGATCATCTCGACGGCGTGCTCTATCCGAGCCGCATGGGCGATCTTTCGCAGCTTATCTTCGAAAGCGAATCCCGGCACTGGGCGAAAGGCGAAGACGAATGACGCCGCGCAAGACCAAACCGAAAGACGATGTTGCGTTGAAGGCGGATGTTCTTGCCGCCGCGCTCAAGCACGCACCATTCGACGGCTTCACGGACAAGGCGCTGGAGAACGCGGGCAAGGAAGCGGGCGCTGACAAGGCGGCGCTGGCGCGATTGTTTCCGCAAGGGCCGCTCAGTCTGGTGGAAGCGTTTTCGGAAGCTGCCGACGATGCGATGGACGCGGCACTAGCGAAAAAGAAACTCGGCGCGATGAAAATTCGCGAGCGGATCAAGGCAGCGGTGTGGGCGCGGATCGACGCGCTGCGCGAAGACAAGGAAGCCGCACGCCGGGCCGGTGCGTTTCTCACTTTGCCGCCGCACGCCGCGACGGGCGTGAAGCTGCTCTATCGCACGGTGGACCGCATGTGGCGCGCCGTCGGCGACACGTCGACGGATTTCAATTTCTATACCAAGCGCGCGATCCTGAGCGGCGTTTACAGCGCGACCTTGATGCGCTGGTTCACCGATCAAAGTGAAGACGAAGCGGAGACACGCGCCTTTCTCGACGCGCGGATCGAAAACGTCATGCAGTTCGAGAAATTCAAATCCGAAGTGAAAGCGCGAACAGCGGGCTTTCCATCGCTGTCGGCGATTCTGGGGCGCTTCAGTCCGCGGTCTTAGGTTTGAGATAGGTAACGTGGCCCATCTTGCGGCCCGCGCGGATTTCCGATTTTCCGTAAAGATGCAGCGCGCCATCTTTCGCCGCCAGTGCTTGCCAGTCGGCGGCTTCTTCGCCGATCAGGTTTTCCATCACGGCATCGGAGTGCCGTGCCGTTGAGCCGAGCGGCCAGCCGGCGATGGCGCGAATGTGATTTTCGAACTGCGAACAGATGCAGGCCTCGATCGTCCAATGCCCGGAATTGTGGACTCGTGGCGCGATCTCGTTGACGAGCAATGCATCCCTGGTGACGAACAATTCGACGGCCAGGACGCCGACATAATCCAGGGCATCGGCGATTTTCCTGGCGATGGCCTTGGCGTCTTCAACTTGTTTCGCCGTCAGCCGCGCCGGCACGATGGAGCGGCGAAGGATGTGATGTTCGTGAACATTCTCCGACGGATCGTAGGCCGCGAAATCGCCGGCGGCGCTGCGCACCGCGACAACCGACGCTTCATATTCGAAAGGTACAAATTGCTCCAGAATGGCCGCGGCACCTTTGAACGCATCGAACGCCTTGGCCGCTTCTTCCGCGCTCTTCACTTTGGCCTGCCCTTTGCCGTCATAGCCAAAGCGCCGGGTCTTGATGATGGCGGGCGTACCCAATTTCACGAAAGCGGCAATGGCGTCGTCGCGCAAATTGATCGCCGCGAAAGCGGCGGTCTTCAGGCCGAGGCCGGACAGAAAGGTCTTCTCGTCAAACCTGTCTTGCGTGATCGCCAATGCACGGGCGTTCGGATTGGTCGGCTTGGCTTTCGACAGAACGGCGGCCGCGGCAGCGGGCACGTTCTCGAACTCGAACGTCACGGCATCACAAGACGCTGCAAACTTCGCCAATGCCGCATTGTCATCATAACGCGCAACGGTATGCGCATCACAAACCTGAAAGGCTGGCGCGTCCTTTTCGTCGGAATAGATATGCGCTTTCAAACCCAGCCGCGCGGCAGCAAGCGCCAGCATACGGCCCAACTGTCCGCCGCCGAGAATCCCGATGGTGCCTCCCGGTGAAACGGGAGCGAAAGATGGTTTCGCCGAACTCATTGGTTGGAAGGCGTCTCAGCGACGGAGTCGGTTTGCTTCGCGCGCCACGCATCCAGTTTCTTCGCCAAGGCTTCATCATGAAGCGCGAGGATGGCAGCCGCATGCAGGGCCGCGTTCTTGGCCCCGCTCTCGCCGATCGCGAATGTCGCCACCGGAACGCCGCCCGGCATCTGGACGATCGACAGAAGCGAGTCCATGCCCTTCAGCGACTTGGATTCGATGGGCACGCCCAGAACCGGCAACGCGGTCATCGCGGCGGCCATGCCCGGCAGATGCGCAGCGCCGCCGGCGCCCGCGATGATGACTTTCAATCCACGCCCCGCCGCGCCCTTGGCATAGGCATAGAGACGATCCGGGGTGCGGTGAGCAGAAACGATCCTGGTTTCGTGGGGCACGCCCAGCGCTTCCAGAATTTGGACGCCCGCGTGCAGGGTCGGCCAGTCGGACTGGCTGCCCATGATGATTCCGACAAGTGGCTGGGAGGTCATGCTTCCGGTCGCCCAAAGGAAGCGGCGGAGTATAGGCATGGAAAGCCGGGAAGAAAGGGCTGGTTTACGGGCGTTAACACTTTGGTCACCGGTATGAATGCAATTTTAAGGCTTCGAACCATCCGCAGGTGCGGGCAGGGCAGGAAACGATGAAGGTCGAGCGGGCGGGCGGGCCCAGGGCAACGCGCAGTATTGGCGCCACGGGTTACACACGCCGCGGCGAAGCGGTGGAGTCCGCCATTGCGGTGGCGCCCGTTTCCGCGACCGTGCTCGGCATCCCCGAAGAAGAATTCACGCCGCGTGTGCGGGACGCGATCATGACATTGATGGGCGAAGTGGATTCGCTCCGCCGCGAAGTGCAGCAGGCGCGTCAGCTTCTGAGCGAGATGGAGCAAGTCGCGGATCGCGATCAACTTCTACCCGTTCTCAATCGCCGCGCTTTCGTGCGCGAGTTGACCCGTTACATCAGCTTCGCCGTTCGTTACGGCACGCCGGCAAGTTTGCTGTATTTCGATCTCGACGGATTCAAGCTTATCAACGATAGCCACGGCCATTCGGCGGGCGATGCGGTGCTGGAACATTTCGCGCAGAAACTTCTCGCCAATGTGCGCGACAGTGATGTTGTCGGCCGGTTGGGCGGCGACGAGTTCGGTGTGATTTTGACTCACGCCAATCACGCGCAGGCACAGGCAAAGGCTGCCGCGCTCGCGGGGTCTCTGAACAACAGTCCCGCTTCATGGCAGGGACGGGATATTCCTGTTGGATTTTCGTTCGGCGCTTTCGAACTGACCTCCGGCGACAGCGCCGATCTGGCCATCGCCCGCGCCGACGAGGCGATGTATGCGCACAAGCGCAACGCGGCGGTCAGGCGATAATATCGGGCAGCAGCCGATCGCTCGCCTGTGTGATCAGATCTTTCAGTTGCAGCTTTCTTTTCTTCATGCGCGTTAACGCCAGTTGATCGGTCACGCCGGTATCCGCCATGGCCTGGATCGCGGTGTCGAGATCGCGATGCTCCTGCTGCATTTCAGCCAGTCTGGCGCGCAGTGATTGTTCTTCGGCCTCGGTCATGGGCGCTTCGGCTTCGCGTTGCGCCGGCCTTTCGTCAAATCTTCACCCCAGCGTTTCGTGCCCGGCCAATCGCACCCCAGAAGATCGAGCGCCTTGCCGACCATCTGGTCCACGATGTCTTCGAGCGTGTGGGGTTCGGCATAGAAGGCGGGCACCGGCGGAAGAATGATCGCGCCCATTTCGGCCAATTGCGTCAATGCACGCAGATGTCCGACATGCAGCGGCGTCTCGCGCACCATCAGGATCAGCGGG
>DATCFN010000308.1:0-7838 GCA_036509475.1 Rhizomicrobium sp.
GGCGGGCCTCGCCTGCCTTGAGCTTTTGAAGGCGATGGGACTTCCGAGCGCCAATGCGATCCTGTGCGACACCAAGGGCGTGATCTATCGCGGCCGCACCGAAGGCATGAACCAGTGGAAGTCGGCGCACGCCATTGAGACGAAAGCGCGCACGTTGGAAGAAGCGGTTGCGGGCTCCGATGTATTTCTCGGCCTTTCGGTGAAGGGCGCGATGACGCAGGAAATGGTGATGACGATGCGCAAGGCGCCGATCATCTTCGCGATGGCCAATCCTGACCCGGAGATCACGCCGGAAGACGTGAAGGCCGTCCGCTCCGACGCCATCGTCGCCACCGGCCGCAGCGACTATCCCAACCAGGTCAACAACGTGTTGGGCTTTCCCTATATCTTCCGTGGTGCGCTGGATGTGCGCGCGACGACCATCAACGAAGCGATGAAGATCGCCGCCGCCGAAGCATTGGCGGCGCTGGCGCGCGAGGACGTGCCGGACGAAGTGGCGATGGCCTATCGCGGCAAACGCCCGACCTATGGACCCGACTACATCATTCCGGTGCCGTTCGATCCGCGCCTGATTTCGCGCGTGTCCGCCGCCGTCGCGGAAGCCGCGATCAAGACCGGCGTGGCGCGGCGCGAATTGAAAGACATCGGCGCTTATCACTACCAGCTCACCGCACGGCTCGATCCGTCCGCGGTGCTGTTCCAGAACATGACGGCCAGCGTGCGCGCCAATCCCAAACGCGTTGTCTTCGCGGAAGGCGAGGAAGAATCCGTCATCCGCGCCGCATCGGCATTCCAGAATTCCGGTCTGGGCAAAGCGCTGCTGGTCGGGCGCGCGGACGTGATCCGAGAAGGAATCCAGCGCGCGGGTATCGATCCGCAAAGCTTGGAAATCCGCGTGCCGCATTCGGCGCAGGATCAGGATGCGGCGCGTTATATCGCGTCGCTCTATAAACGCCTGCAGCGGCGCGGCACGCTTTATCGCGACGCCGTGCGCATGGTGACCAACGACCGCAACATCTATGCGGCGTCGATGCTGGCAGCGGGCGATGCCGATGCGATGGTGACAGGCGTGACGCGCGCCTATCAGGCGGCGCTCAACGATATCCGCACGATTCTGGATTCACCGCGCGGCCAGCGGCCTGTCGGCGTGAACGTCATCTTCACGAAGGGCCGCGTGATTTTCGTGTCGGATACGTCAGTGCATGAAATGCCGACCTCGGAGGAACTGGCGGATATCGCGGTGCAGACCGCGCGCGTGGCGAAGAGTTTCGGCTTCACGCCGCGCGTGGCCTTGCTGGCATCATCCACCTTCGGATTTCCGCGCAGCGAACGTAGCGAGCGCATCGTCGAAGCGGTGCATATCCTCGACCGGCGCGGCGTCGATTTCGAATATGACGGCGAGATCTCGGTCGATGTGGCGCTGGATCACGACCGGTTGGCGCTTTATCCCTTCGCCCGGCTCACCGACACGGCGAACGTGCTCATCATGCCGGCGATCCATTCGGCCTCGATCTCGACCAAGCTTCTAAGTCAGGTCGGCGGCGTCAGCGTGTTGGGCCCGCTGCTGATCGGATTGGAAAAGCCGGTACAGATCGCACCGCTCGGCGCCAAGATGAGCGAAATCTACAACGCGGCAATCATCGCGGCGTTGTGATCGAATATGGCTGAGAGACTGGCCTCCATTCTGATCCTGAGCGGCCCACCGGGCGCGGGCAAATCGACGGTGGCCGATATTCTGGCGATGGGCTCGGCCCAGCCCTCCGTGCATCTGCACACGGACGATTTCTGCGATCGCTATATCAAAAGCGGCTATGTGCTGCCTTGGTTACCGGACGCGCAAAAGCAGAACGAGACGGTTGCGAAGGTCATCGCGGCGGCTGCGGTGGAATATGCGCTTGGCGGATATTTCACGATTATCGACGGCGTCGTGGGGCCGTGGTTTCTGGAACCTTATCGTCAAGCGGCACGGACGAGAAATGTCGTGCTCAACTACGCCGTGCTGCGACCCGCCAGCGCGGATAGTGCTGTCGCGCGCGTGCAGCAGCGCCGAACGCATGGGTTGAAAGCGGAAGGGCCGGTGCGGGAGCTTTACCGGCAATTTGCCGAACTGGGCGCGCTCGAATCCCATGTGGTGGATTCAAGCGCGCCCGATGTTCAGGCGATAGCGGCCCATCTGAAGGCCATGATCGCCCGCGGAGCCTTGCGGCTGCGCTAAGCCATCAATGCGCGTGTTCGTGCTCGTGCTCGTCTTCTTCCGGCTCGAGTTCCTCGTTGCCGCCGCCCTGCTCGCCCAGCCAGTCCATGATGGCCAGCACCAGGCCGGAGCCGACGAAGACGCCGTGCAGCATCATCATCCAAACCAGGTTTGCCTTGTCGACCGTCTCGATCGACATGAAATCCTTGAGCAGATGGATGACCGAGATCGCGATGATGGAGGCGATCAGCTTCAGCTTCATATTGCTGAAATCGACCTTGCCCATCCACGCCGGCTTGTCCGGGTTGCCTTCGAGATCCAGCTTGGACACGAAGTTCTCATAGCCCGCGAAGATCACCATCAAGGTCAGGTTGCCGGCCAGGCACATGTCGATCAGCGTCAGGAGCCAGAGGACGACGTTGTTCTCCTCCAGATCCAGGGTCATCACCTTGCTGGTTTCTTCGAGCACTTCCTTGCCGAACGTGATCAGCAGGACGGCAAGCCCGATCATCAGCCCGATATAGAAGGGCGCCATGATCCAGCGGCCGCGGAACAGCGATTGTTCGAAAATTTCTTCAAAGCTCTTATTCATGAAAACGCCCCCGAATGATTCGACCACAACGGTCCGTGATTCTCTTCGCATCAAAAAGATGAACCGGAAAGGGGGCTTAGGCGCGGGAGCAAAAATGTACGGCGGATTGACCCTTGTGGCGGGCGGGTGGAAACTGGTTCCAGACCATTCGAGGATTTGGCCATGACCGAACATCCCAGCGACCGCGCCCAGTTCACCGCCATGAAGGACGGAACGCAGGAGGATTGGATGAAGATCGCGACGGCCGCGGCGCCGTTCAACCGGGACTTGCCCAATCGCGTGCTGAGCCATCTGAGATTGCTGCAAGGCGATTGCGGCGGTTATGCCATCGACCGCTTCGAACATTCGCTGCAAGCGGCGACGCTCGCGTTCAAGGACGGCATGGACGAGGAATATGTCGTCTGCGCGCTGCTGCACGACATCGGCGACACGCTCGCCTCATCCAACCATGCGGAGTTGGGCGCAATGATGCTCAAGCCCTTCGTGTCGGAACAGAATTACTGGATGGTGAACATGCACGGCATCTTCCAGGGCTATTACTTCTTCCACTATCTGGGGCTGGACCGGAATCTGCGCGACCAATATCGCGGCCATCCGAATTTCGAGCACACGGCGATGTTCTGCGCCCGCCACGATCAGAACGCTTTCGATCCGAATTACGAGAACATGCCGATCGAAGCCTTCGAGCCGATGGTTCAGCGCGTCATGGCGCGGCCGAAGCGCTCGATCTATCTGCGCGAAGACAACAAGGCCGCGGCGGAATAATCACGGAGTAAGGATCGTCGCGCCGGTCGTCTTGCGCGAATGCAAGGCTTCGTGCGCCTTGGCGGCATCGGCCAGCTTGAAGCGCTGGTTGATCTGGATTTTCACCGCGCCCGAACCGATGACGTCGAACAGATCGTCTGCGGTTGCCTGAAGTTCTTTGGCGTTGCGCGTATAACTGCCCAGCGTCGGTCGCGTGACATAGAGCGAGCCTTTCCCCGCCAGAATACCCGGCGCGAAAGCCGGAACGGCGCCGGATGAATTTCCGAACGTCACCATGAAGCCGCGCGTGGCAAGACAATCGAGAGAGCCTTCCCACGTCTCCTTGCCGACGGAATCATAGACCACGGGCACGCCGTCGCCCTTCGTGATCTCGCGCACGCGCTTGGCCCAGTCTTCTTTGGAAAGATTGAGCACATGCGCGCAGCCATTGTCCCTGGCGAGCGCAATCTTCTCGTCGGAGCCGACCGTGCCGATGACCGTGACGCCCAGATGCTTCGCCCATTGTCCCGCGATCAGCCCGACGCCACCTGCCGCGGCGTGCCACAAAATCGTCTCGCCGGATTTCACCGGATAGGTGCGCTTCAGAAGATATTGCACCGTCATGCCTTTGAGCAGCGCAGCCGCGGCGCTTTCGTCGCTGACATCGGGCGGCAGCGTGACCAGCTTGTCGGCGGGAACATTGTTCGCTTCGGCATAGGCGCCGCCATGCCCTGCATAAGCGACGCGCGTGCCGACCTTCAGTGTCGTCACGCCGGCACCAAGCGCCTCCACGACGCCCGCCGCCTCGCTGCCGAGGATCGCCGGAAGCGCAATCTTGTAGAGGCCCGAGCGCTGATAGGTGTCGATGAAATTCAGGCCGATGGCGCTGTGCCGGACGCGCACTTCGCCGGCGCCGGGCGGCGGAAGTTCCACGTCTTCATAGCGCAGGACTTCAGGGCCGCCAGTCTGATGAACGCGGATGGCTTTCATGCGGCACTCCTCAATCTCTGGCCTGGCATCAAAGGATCAGACCTGGATGCGATGAAATCAAGCGTAGAACGTGAACGGTTTGCGCCGTCTCTGGATGCAGACGCGATGGCGGAATTTTGCATGGCTCCTTGCGAGTGTCCTGCTCTCGCAATTTGCGCTTTTCAGCGCCACATAGGGTGTGGATTAAGTCTGGAAGAGAGTTCCCTATGCATGTTCGATTGCTTGCCTGTTGTGCGCTGCTGCTTGCCGCGCCGGTTGCCGCCCACGCTGCGGCCGCCAAGCCGTTCACCCGTGACGACGCGCGCGCGATTGTCGCCAATCTGCAAAAGGTCGTGTCGCCCAACGGTGTGGATGTCCGCACCCAGATCACCATCGACGGCACGAAGCAGTGGATCACCATACGCGGGCGCGATCTGAACAATCCTATTCTGCTGTTCCTCCATGGCGGGCCCGCCGCGCCGGAAATGCCGACGAGCTGGACGTTCCAGAATCCGTGGGAGGATTACTTCACCGTCGTGCAATGGGACCAGCGTGGATCGGGCAAGACTTACAACGCGAACGATCCGGCGAAAATCGCGCCGACGATGACCGCCGATCGCATGGAGAAGGATACGGAAGAGATCGTGCAATATCTGCGCGCCAAATATCACAAGCCGAAGATTTTCGTGCTGGGCCATTCCTGGGGTTCGCTGCTCGGCATCATGCTTGCCCACAACCACCCCGAATGGCTCTACGCCTATATCGGCATGGGCCAGATGATCGACACGCAAGCCAGCGAACGCGACAGTTATGAAGCCGCTCTTGCCGGCGCGAAATCCGCGCACAACCAGACCGCGATCAAGGAGTTGGAAAGCATTGCGCCCTATCCCACCACACCGCTGTCGCTCGACAAGATCAACATCGAACGCAAATGGTCGGTGATTTATGGTGGCTTAAGCTGGGACCGCGATAGCTACGACTATTACTACAATGCGACCGAGCTTTCGCCCGACTACACGGACGCCGATCTTGCTGCCATCGGCAAAGGCTCGCTGATGTCACTAACGAAGCTGCTCCCCACCTTCGGCAGCTTCGACTATAGCAACGTCACCGACTTCAAATGCCCGATCATCATCTTCAACGGGCGCCACGACGAGACAGTATCGTCGAAGGTGACGGCGGACTGGTTCGCGCATGTGCATGCGCCTGTGAAAAAGATGATCTGGTTCGAGAACTCCGCACACATGATGCAGATCGAGGAGCCGGGCAGAATGCTGGTGCATCTGGTCGAAGACGTGCGCCCGCTTTCGGGCGTCACTTCAAGGTGATCTTGGTGGGCACGATCGGCTTGGGCACCATTTCGACCGTGAAGGGAATGCGTCCGATGATGCGCCCGTCTGCCGTGTCCACATCGACCCGCCAGTCGCCGTCCCAGACCTTGTTCTGGATCGTATAGTTGCGATAGCCGCCGTCGCGACCGCCATTGATGGAGAATTTCACGCGGCTCACCGTGATCCATTTCTGGCGGATGCGGTTGTAGTGCTTCCAGTGATCCACCACGTCCATGTGAAAACGGATGGGCGCGAAGATCGCGGCATAGACATAGAGCGGCTGGCCCGGCGCCACATGCATCACCGATTTGGCGCCGAAGCGGGTGAACCACGGCTCTGGCTCGCCATCGGCCTGATAGACGTCGCCGGTCTTCACCACGGCATGATAGATGCCGCTATCCGCCAGGACGACGGGGAGCGGCGGCAGGCTGCCGGTGAAGTAAAACACATTGAGCACCGCGAAGACCGCGAGCGCGCCGCCCGCGATCTGCCAGCGCGCGCCCGACCAGTTGTCGCGTCCCACCGCCTTGATGATCCGCAGGAACAGCGCAAAGACGAACAGCGCGATGACGCCGCTGACGATGAACGACACCATGCCGACGCTGCGCGTGAAAATCGGCACGGTGACGATGCAATAGGAAAACAGCGCGAAGAAAAACAGGATTGCCGTGAAGACGAGTTTGGAATGGTATTTCTTGAATATCTCGTTGCCGATGAAAATTCCGGCCAGCACCAGCAGGAAGGGCCACGACACGGCCAGCACCGCGCCCCGCGTGTAGAAAACCAGAAACGCACTCCACAATCCGCCGAGCGCGAATTGCGCGGCCATCGGCAGGATGGAATGCCAGCGCGGCATCGTGCGGCCCGCCCGCGCCCGCGTTTCGAAAAGATGCAGCAATACGATCGAGATTGCCGTCAAGAACAGATAGCCGAGAAACAGCGCCTGTGTGTTCGGCAGGTCAATGCGGCGGAAACTGTAATTGTCGAAGGCAAAGCCGCCGATCATGCTGAGCGCGGAGAGCGAGCGCTCATGGCGCGTCATCCATCCCCACACTGTCCTGCGCACGATATGGGCGGCGGCCTGGGCATGGGCGGTGGTGAAACTTTGCGTCGCGACCGACACGACCGCCATCGCGGCCACAGCGCGCATCGCGTCACCCTGCTGGATTTCGGCTTGCTCTTCTTCGGACGCCTCTTCGAAAGTGTCGCCCGGAATAACATCCGCGAGCGTCTCATCCCGCAACGCGGGATTGGAGAATGTCGGTTCGATATGTCTGTTCACAACCACGCCGCCGCGCTGAACGCCTGCGCCTATTAAGGCGCAAACATTGGTAAAATTATGGTGCCCAGAAGCGACTGGTGCCGCCGGAAACCGTAATCAGCAGGGCGGCGCCGCTCAATTCAGATGCTGGCGAAAGAACATCGCGGTGCGGCCGTTCGCCAGTTCGGCATTGGCGTGATCGTAATGCGCGCCGCCGACCCGCGCGAAAGCGTGGTCCATTTCCGGATAGGTGTGGATGGTGACATGGCTGTTAGCCTTTAGTCCGTCGATGAGCTGCTTTTGCGCGTCCGGCGGGGTGAACTGATCTTTTCCGGCGACGTGCAGCATCAGTGGCTTTTTGATATTGGCCGCTTCGCCCAGCATGGTCTGGATGTTCACGCCGTAATAACCGACCGAGGCATCGGCGTTGGTACGCGCCGCCGCGAGGTAGGCAAGCAATCCGCCCAGGCAATAGCCGACCGCGCCGACCTTGCCGTTGCAGCCTTCCATGCCCCGAAGCTGGGTGATCGTTGCCTGGATATCTTCGACACCGGTCTTGGGGTCGAACTTGTTCATCCAGTCGAAGGCCTGCTTCCATTCCGCATCGGTTTTGTCGGTGAGTTGAATGTTCGGCTGCATGCGCCAGAACAGATCGGGACAAAGCGCGAAATAGCCGCGCGCCGCGAAACCGTCCGTCAGGTCCCGCATCACTTTGTTGACGCCGAAAATTTCCTGGATGACGACGAT
>DATCFN010000309.1:0-2110 GCA_036509475.1 Rhizomicrobium sp.
GGCGGCTTCCGGGTTGATCGGCGCGGTGCTTTTTGTGTCGGTGAAGCGCGCGAAATACCAAGACGAGTCCACGAAGGTGTCGCAAGTGTCGGTTTCGCGCTCCGCCTTGCCGCCGCAATCGGGGCAGGTCGTGTGCTTCCATGTCGGATGGCTGACGAGCGGGTTGCCCGCGCTTTCGAATTTCAGGTCGTCCGGCAGGCGCACCGGCAGATCGGAATCCTTCACCGGAACATAGCCGCATTTCTCGCAGCGGATCATCGGGATCGGACAACCCCACGGCCGCTGGCGCGACACCAGCCAGTCGCGCAGACGATAGTTCACCGTGCGCGTACCGCGGCCTTCGCTTTCGATGCGCGCGATGGCGGCGGCCTTCGCCGTTTCGACATCCATGCCGTCCAGGAATCTGGAATTGGCCAGCCTGCCGGGGCCGACATACGCGTCTTTGCCGACCTTGAATGTTTTGGGATCGTCGCCTTCGGGGATGACGACCGGCAGCACCGGCAATTTGTATTTGTTCGCGAAATCCAGATCGCGCTGGTCGTGCGCCGGGCAGCCAAAAATCGCGCCGGTGCCGTAACCCATCAGCACGAAGTTCGCGATCATCACCGGCAGTTTCCACGATGCATCGAAGGGATGCGCGGCGGTGATGCCGGTATCGAAGCCCATCTTCTCAGCCTGTTCGACGGCCGCTTCGGAGGTGCCGAGGCTATGGCATTCCTCAATGAAGGCGGCGGCCTTCGCGTTTGTCTTTGCCAGCGCGGTCGCCAGCGGATGATCGGGCGAGATCGCGACGAAGCTGGCACCGAACAGCGTGTCCGGCCGCGTGGTGAACACATCCAGCTTCGCGCCGCCCGACAGATCGAACGCGAATTTGAGCCCCTCGGAACGGCCGATCCAGTTGCGCTGCATGAGGCGCACTTTTTCCGGCCAGCGGTCGAGCCTGTCCAAGCCGTTCAGCAGATCGTCGCTATAGGCGGTGATCTTGAAGAACCATTGCGAGAGTTTCTTGCGCTCCACCGGTGCGTTCGAACGCCAGCCTTTGCCGTCGATCACCTGCTCGTTGGCCAGAACGGTCTGGTCGACCGGATCCCAGTTCACATCCGCTTCGGCGCGATAGACGAAGCCTGCTTTGAAGAATTCGACGAACAGCTTTTGCTGGTGCTGGTAATATTCCGGATCGCAAGTCGCGAATTCTCTGGACCAGTCGATGGCCAGTCCCATCATCTGCAATTCGGCGCGCATCGCGGCGATGTTGGCGTAGGTCCAGTCGCGCGGGCTTACGCCGCTGTCGCGCGCCGCGTTTTCCGCCGGTAGTCCGAAGGCGTCCCAGCCCATCGGATGCAGCACGTTGAAACCTTGCGCGCGGCGAAACCGCGCCAGCACGTCGCCCATTGTGTAGTTGCGGACGTGGCCCATGTGGATGCGCCCCGACGGATAGGGAAACATCTCAAGGATGTAGGATTTGGGTTTGTCGGAGGCGTTGGACGCGGCAAAGCTCTGGCGTGCCGTCCACACGTCCTGCCAGCGTTTCTCCGATTCCTTGGCGTTGTAGCGCGCCATTGCAAAAATCCCTCGTTCCCGCCGCGGCTTTCGCTGAAGCCGCCGGCGAGAAAAGGCTTACAGCGCGTTGAAACTAACTGCCAGTCGGAATGCTCGCGAGTCGAAGCTCGCGCGCGCGGGTCAGGATCGCGTCTTCCAGCTTGCTGGACGTATCCGGATTGACCGCGGCATCCACCCAGCCGTCCGCCGAATGGGTCTGGCGGAACGCGGTGATCTTCAAGCCGTCGGCACGCAGCCGGCGATCCAGAATGTAGATCGTCACGCGCATGCGCTCATTGGGGTCGGTGGGGTCGGAGTACCAGTCGGTGATGATGACGCCGCCGAAGGGATCGGCCGATTGCAGCGGCATGAAGGACAGCGTGTCCAGCGAGGCGTGCCACAGATAGGAGTTCACGCCGAGCGTCACATGCCCGCTGGACGACGAAATCGCGGTCGAGCCCGTGGTCGTGTCCGGCATGTCGGTGTCATCGGACGGCGCACTACAGGCAGCAAGCAACAAGGCACTCAGGACAACGGCCAGAACCCGCATGATTCAAAATATCCTTGTCGT
>DATCFN010000310.1:0-10685 GCA_036509475.1 Rhizomicrobium sp.
CAAAGCAGTGAAGCCCCAGAGGGCGCACCTGCGCTGTCTGGGGGCGATCCTGAGCCGAGCCCAGGACCGGAAAGTCGTGAGAGCTTTCCGGAAGCGGGCGGGTTTTAGGCCCGCGTTACAGGCAAGTCAACGCGACGCCAAGTCCGCGAACGCATTGGCATATTTCAATCTCCCAGACATAGGCGCTGAAGGATGACTACGCCAGTTTTACGCTCATTCCCCGGAAATTCCATTTGAGCAAATTCAGACAAACGCGCGTTTACGACCTGCTCGCGGCCTCCCCGCTAATCTTGTTCAACAGCCTGGCGATTGGCGGCCTGTTGATCCGAATGGTGCAAGGCATTCAAAACCAGACAGCCTTGAGCAGCCTCGTGGCCACACTGAATTTTCTATCGCTCGCCGCCGTGATGATGTTTGTCGGGCTGCAAACCGTCTTTCTTCTTATCCGGAAACTTCCGCGCCAATTCTCCGAAAGCATCTTTTCGCAGGCCCTCGCGCTTGTGGCCTCCAATGCCGGCTTGTCGCTGGTTCTGCTGCCGCATGCGACGATCTCGAACCTGACGCAAATCACGTCGTCGTTGCTGGTTCTGGTTGGGGCATCGGCCTCGACCTTCGTCATGATCTGGCTTGGAAAGGGTTTCAGTGTTCTGCCACAGGCGCGCCGGTTGACGATGGACGGTCCATACCGATTCGTCCGGCACCCGCTTTATCTCAGCGAGATGATCATAACGCTGGGCATGACGTTGCAATATCGCCAGCCATGGGCGACCGTGCTGGCGCTTGCCATAACCGCAATACAGTTTCCGCGCATGATTTATGAGGAGCGCGTGTTGGAATCGGTATTCCCGGATTACCGCCCTTATATTGGCCGGACCGCGCGCTTTCTTCCCGGGATATTCTGATCGCCGCGAAACGGTCCGCTACTTCAAACCCAGCTTCTGTTTCAGATAGACGAAACTCAGCGCCCACATTTCGGCGCCCTGCTTATGGTTCGCCGCTGCGGCATGACCGCCATCGGTGTTTTCGTAAAACAGCACGTCGTGTCCCTGCGCTTCCATGCGCGCGGCCATCTTGCGGGCATGGACCGGTGTCACGCGGTCGTCGCTGGTCGCGGTCACGAAGAACACCGGCGGATAGGTTTTGTCGGCGCTGACATTCTGATACGGCGAATATTTCAGGATGTACGCCCGGTCAGCCGGCTTTTCCGGATCGCCATATTCGGCCATCCAGGACGCGCCCGCGCCGATATGGGTGTAGCGCAGCATGTCGATCAGCGGCACCTGACAGACAACGGCGCCAAACAGATCCGGCCGCTCCACCATGTTGGCGCTGACCAGCAAGCCGCCGTTCGATCCGCCCATGATGCCAAGCTGTTTGGGCGTGGTGATGCCGCGCCGTTCGATGTCTTCGGCGACCGCCTGGAAGTCGTCATAGGCCTTCTGGCGGTTTTCCTTCAGCGCCGCCTGATGCCAGGCCGGGCCGAACTCGCCGCCGCCACGGATATTGGCCACGACGAAAACGCCGCCCTTGTTCAGCCACAAGAGGCCGAAATTCGCCGAATAGCTCGGCGTCATCGAAATTTCGAAGCCGCCATAGCCATAGAGAACTGTCGGCGCAGGGCCAGTGATCGTTTTGGCTTTCGTGACGAAATACGGAATCTGCGTGCCGTCTTTCGACGTGGCGAAGAACTGCTCCGTGGTCAGGTTCGACGCATCGAAACGCGCGGGCAGTGATTTGATCGCGGCCGGCTTGTTGTCGCCCTTGTCCGCGAACAGCGTTGTCGGCGTGACATAGCTCTCAAAACGGAACTGCGCTTCCGGACCCCAATCATTGGTCGAAATGATATGCGTGGAGCCGCCCGTTGGCAGTGCGAGTACCGTGTCACTCCATTTGCCGTCCTTGCCGGTCTTGAAGGCGTGGATGGAGCCGGTGACGTTGCTGTAGATCGACGCATAAACGGCGTCGCGGCCGGCCGCCACTTCATCAACCGAACTCTTCGCATCCGGCACATAGAGGATGTGGAAAACTGGCGGCGCTTTTTTCGTCACGAAAGGGCCGAGCGGGAACGAAACCAGTGAGCCTTTGGCAATCGGCGCACCCCATTCCGGCTTCCAATCGTCTCGCAATGTGAAGATCAGATTGCCGTCCTGCATGCCTTTGAGATCGGCGCCGAGGGGCAACGGCAATTTCATCGTGCTGCCGTCCGGCCGCACGTCGTAATATTCGCTGGTGAAGAAAGCGATGCCGCGCTGAACGATGGCGTAGTTGCCCGACGGTTCGCGGAACACGGTTCCGCCGCTCGACACATCGCTGAGCTGGCCGGTGAAGATCGTCCTGGCCGACGCCATCGGTGTGCCGCGCGTCCACATCTTCACGACATTGGGATAGCCGGACGTGGTCATGGAGCCGGAGCCGAAGTCGGTGCCGAACAACACCGTATTTTCGTTCAGATAAGTGATCTGCGATTTGGCTTCGGTCAGCGCGAAACCGTCCGGCATGAACGCCTTGCTGCCCAGATCGAATTCGCGCACCACCACAGCATCGCCGCCGCCGCGCGACAGGCTGACGAGGCAATGCGTCAGCGCGGCGGAACAGTCCGCGCCTTTCCACACCCAGTTCTCTTTCTCATCGGCGGACAGCTTGTCGAGATCGAGCAGCACATCCCATTTGGGCTGCGCGTTCGCGTAGTCGGCAATCGTCGTGCGCCGCCAGACACCCTTGGGATGATCGGCGTCCTGCCAGAAATTGAAAACAAATTGATGATCGATATTGCCGTAGGGAATCCGGTCGGACGCATCCATCACCTTCAGGATGGAGTCGTAATCCTTCTGGTAGTCGGGATCGTGCTGCAGCAGCAGCGTGGATTTTTCGTTCTGCGTCTTGACCCATTCCATCGGCTTGGCGCCGTGAATGTCTTCCAGCCAGAGAAAAGGATCGGTCGCGTCCATGCGTTTGTGGTTCTTCTGCGGGCTGCCTGCGCTCATCGCGGTCCAGCCGCCGGCGATCGCGCCGGCGAGCATCACGCCAAAAATCATTCTGCCGAACTGCATGGATAAAATCTCCGAGCGCAATTTCGCGGGCGGTCCTTTTGTCCAGCGAGGGCGGCGGCGTCAACCCTTGCTAAATTTCGTGCACTGTGATGCGCGGAACACAGGATATTGCGGTGTCAGACGCGCTCAATGCGCAACATTGTTATCCTTCAATCCCAATTTCTGCGCGAGATAGATATAGGTCAGCGCCCACATCTGCGCTTCTTCCTCATGCGTTGCGCCGGGACCGTGACCGCCTTCGGGGCTTTCGTAGAACAGAACATCCTGATTCATCGATTCCATTTTTGCCGCCATCATGCGCGCCCAAACCGGCGTGACGCGATCGTCGCTGGTTTCGGTGATGAAGAAGATCGGCGGATATTTCACGCCAGGTTTCAGATTTTCATAGGCCGAATATTTGAGAATCCAGGCGCGGTCTTTCGGATTGGCCGGATCGCCATACTCACCGACCCAGGACGCGCCCGCGCCGAACTTCGTATAGCGCAGCATATCCACCAGCGGGCGCTGGCTCACCACCGCGCCGAAAAGATCGGGACGCTGCGTCATCGATGCGGTCGTCAGCACGCCGCCATTGGACGCGCCGACAATGCCGATCTGTTTGGGCGTCGAGAACCCGCGTTTCACCAGATCGGCGGCGACACCTTCGAAATCGTCGAAGGCGCGCTGGCGATGTTCGAGCAGCGCCGCCTGATGCCACGCCGGGCCGAACTCGCCGCCGCCGCGAATGTTGGCCACGACAATCGCGCCGCCCTTCGCAAGCCAGGGCTGGTAGGGATCGAGCGGGCGGTGGCCATCATTCCAGTACCACGGCGTCAGCGACAGTTCGAAGCCGCCATAAGAATACAGAATGGTCGGCACCGCACCCTTCTGATTTTTCGAATGAATGTAGAAGTACGGAATCTTCGTGCCGTCCGCCGAGGGCGCCCAGAACTGCTCCGAGACAAGATTGCCGGCGTCGAAACGTGCGGGCTCCGATTTGATTTCGGCCGGCGATCCCTGACCGTCATAAGCGTAGAGCGTGACGGGCTTGAGGAAACTCTCATAGGTGAAGAGCGCGTCCGGACCCCAATCGTTGGTCGAGACAATCTGCGTCGAACCGCCTTCCGGCAAATTGAGCTTCGTGTCGCTCCATGTGCCGTCCTTGGCCGGTCGGAATTCGTGGATCGATCCGGTGACATCCCGGAAGACCGACGCATAAACCGCGTCGCGTCCCGCCGAGGCGCTGTCCACGGTGCTATGCGCATCCGGCGCGATAAGCAGCGTAAAGGTCGGAAGCATCTTCTGCATCACGAAAGGCTTCACCGCAAAGGCGATGAGCGAACCTTGTGCAAACGGCTTTGACGCGCCCGGCGGCGTCCAGGCATCGCGCAGCGTGAAGATCAGATCGCCATTGGTGACGCCGCGAATATTGGCGCCCAGCGGCAACGGCAGCTTCATCGTCCCGCCATCCGGCAGCACATAATAATATTCGCTGGTGAAGAAGGTAACACCGCGCTCGACCAGCGGGATCGTTCCATAAGGTCCATGGAAGACGACGGGACGCGCCGAGATGTCGGTTGTCGTCGCTTCATAAACGGTCTTGGCGTCGGACATTTTTTGCCCGCGATGCCACAGCTTCACAATGCGCGGATAACTGGACACCGTCATCGAGCCGGGACCGAAGTCGGTGGCGAACAGGATGGTGTCCGGATCGACATAGGTGGCGCTGGATTTGACGACCGGCAGCGTGAAGCCATCGGCGAAGAATTTCTTGGCGTTGGGATCGTATTCGCGCACCACCGAAGCATCGCTGCCGCCGGGCGACAGGCGCAGCAGGCAACGCTTGAAGCCCGGCGCACAATCGGCGCCCTGCCACACCCAGGGCTGCTTCTCAGCCGCATCCAGCGCATCGACGTCGAGCAGGACGTCCCATTTCGGCGCGGCGTTGCGATAATCGGCCGTCGTCGTTTTGCGCCAAAGTCCGCGCGTATGCGCCTTGTCCTGCCAGAAGTTGAAGACGTCGCCATGATCCAGATCGCCCATCGCGATGCGATCATTGGCGTCGAGAATTTTCAGAATCGAGTCGTGATCCTTCTGATAGTTGGGATCGCCCTTCAGCACAGCGAGGCTCTTGGCGGTCTGGTCTTTCGCCCAGGCCACGGCCTTGGCGCCGTGAATGTCGGTCAGCCACAGATAGGGATCGGGGGAATCCGGCGTCAGATCGGCCGCGAAAGCGGTGCCTGCGATGAGCGCCGCGCCAAGGGCTGCCGCCAAAATGAATTTGCTCGGTTTCATGGATCGCCCGCCGGAATTGCTGCGTAATTTCGGAAAAGCCGCGCACCCAAGTCAACCCACTGGCCGGGGACAGGGCTTGCGCTTATATAGCCCGACAATGACCGCTTTTCTGAAAATGCAGGGCCTGGGAAATGACTTCGCCGTTTTCGACGCGCGGAAACAGGCACTTGCGCTCGATGCTGCGGCTGCGCGCGCCATCGCCGACCGGCACTTTGGGGTCGGCTGCGATCAGGTCATCGTGATCGAGCCTGCGTCGAATGGCGCACATGCCTTCATGCGCGTCTACAATTCCGACGGCGGCGAAGTGGAAAGTTGCGGCAACGCCGCACGCTGCGTGGCGCAACTTCTGATGTCCGAAACCGGCGCCGGAGAAGTCCAGTTGGAAACAACAGGCGGCCCGCTTGCCTGCGCCGCGCGGGGCGAGCAGGTGCGCGTCAATATGGGCACGCCGCGTTTCGGCTGGCGCGACATTCCCATAGCGCGCGAAACCGACACGCTGTCTTTCCCAATCGAAATTCCCGGCAGCGACCTTTACGCGCTGACCATCGCGACGGCCGCGAATGTGGGCAATCCGCATGTCGTCCTGTTTGTCGATGACGCGGGAAAAGCGCCTGTCGCGGAACTTGGCCCGAAGATCGAGCATCATCCGCTTTTTCCTGAGCGCACCAATGTCGAATTTGTTTCGCTGACCGCGCTGAACAGCCTGCGCATGCGGGTATGGGAGCGCGGTGTCGGCATCACCATGGCTTGCGGCACCGGCGCCTGCGCGACGATGGCCGCCGCGGTACGGCGCGGGATCGTCAGCACAAAAGCAGATGTCGTACTGGACGGCGGCACGCTGACCATGGAATGGGAGGGCGGCGATGCGCCGCTCTACATGACCGGGCCTTGGGCGCTGTCCTACAAGGGCGATCTCGACATCACGGCGTTGCCGCGATGACGGGCATCGTCACCTTCGGCTGTCGGCTCAACGCCTATGAAAGCGAAGCCATCCGCAACCGCGCGGACGATGCCGGGCTGGAAAACGCCATCATCTTCAACACCTGCGCCGTCACGGGCGAAGCGGTACGCCAGTCGCGCCAGGCGATCCGAAAAGCACGGCGCGAGAATCCCAAAGCTCGCATCATCGTCACCGGCTGCGCGGCACAAACCGAACCCGATACTTATACCGCGATGGACGAAGTCGATCTCGTCCTGGGCAATATCGAAAAGCTGGACGCGAAGAACTATTCCGCCTTCATCAATGAACGCGTGCGCGTCAACGACATCATGTCGGTGCGCGAGACGGCATCGCAGATGGTGAACAGCTTCGATGGCCGGGCGCGGGCGTTCCTGCAGGTGCAGAATGGCTGCGACCATCGCTGCACCTTCTGCATCATTCCCTATGCCCGAGGAAATTCGCGCAGCGTCGGCACCGGCGAAGTCGTCGCCGAAGCGCGGCGGCTGACCGAAGCGGGATTTGCCGAGATCGTGCTGACCGGCGTGGACCTGACGTCCTACGGCCATGACCTTCCGGGCACACCGTCACTTGGCGCGCTGGTGCGCAAAATCCTGAAATTGGTGCCGGCGGTGAAACGCCTGCGGATTTCTTCCATCGACTCTATCGAAGCGAATGACGCGTTGATGCGCGCCATCGCGGAGGAAGACCGGCTGATGCCGCACTTCCATCTCTCGGCGCAATCCGGCGACGACATGATCCTCAAGCGCATGAAGCGCCGCCATGCCCGCAAAGACACGATTGCGTTTTGCGACACAGTGCGCCGGTTGCGCCCCGATGTAGCCTTCGGTGCGGATCTGATCGCGGGCTTTCCCACCGAAACCGAAGACATGGCCGCCAACAGTCGCGCGCTGATCGACGACGCAGGTCTTTCCTATCTGCACATCTTTCCGTTCAGCCTGCGCAAAGGCACGCCGGCCGCACGGATGCCGCAACTTCCCAAGCCGCTCATCAAGGAACGCGCAGCGCGACTTCGCGCGGCGGGCGACAAAGCGCTGGCGATGCGGATGAAGGCGCTGATCGGCACCGAACAGACCTTGCTGGCTGAAAAAGACGGCATGGGCCGCACCACATGTTTCGCGCAGGCGCATTTCGCGCAGGACGCGCAACCCGGCAGCTTCGCGCGCGTTCGCATCACGGACGCCACGCCCACCCATCTGATCGCAGAAATCATCCCATGAGAGACTTCGGAGAAGCGCCGCCGCCGGAGACATTCTTCGAGCGGCTGAAATCAGGTTTGGCACGCAGCACGGGCGGCCTTACCGATAGCGTTGCGGGCATTTTCACAAAGAAAAAACTTGACGCGGCCAGCATTGCCGAGTTGGAAGAAGCCCTGATCAAGGCCGACCTTGGCGCTGCCCTTGCCGCGCGTTTTGCGGGTGCCGTCGGCAGCGGCCGTTATGGCGCGGAGATCGCGCCCCACGACGTGCGCGAAATTCTGCGCGGCGAAATCGTCAAAGTGTTGAAGCCGGTCCAGAAACCACTGACGATCGATTCCAGCAAAAAACCCTACGTCATTCTGGTCGCGGGCGTGAACGGAACGGGCAAGACCACCACGATCGGCAAGATCGCCAAAAAACTCTCTGCTGAAGGCCACAAAGTTCTGCTCGCGGCCGGCGACACGTTTCGCGCCGCCGCCATCGAACAGCTTCAGGTCTGGGGCACGCGCACCGGTTCCGAAGTGCTGTCGCGTCCTGCCGGCAGCGACGCCGCGGGTCTCGCCTTCGACGCCGTCGAGCGCGCCAAGGCGACAGGCGCGGACGTGGTTCTCATCGACACCGCCGGACGTTTGCAGAACAAAGCCGGCCTTATGGCCGAATTGGAAAAGATCGTCCGGGTCCTGAAGAAACAGGATGCCGCAGCCCCGCACGCCACCCTGCTGGTGCTGGACGCGACAACCGGGCAAAACGCCCTCTCCCAGGTCGAGGCGTTCAAGGCAGCGGTGCCGCTCACCGGCCTTGTGATGACCAAACTGGATGGAACCGCGAAGGGCGGCATACTCGTGGCGTTGGCCGACAAATTCGCACTGCCCGTTCATTTCATCGGCGTCGGTGAAAGCGCCGACGATCTGCAAGCCTTTGACGCACAAGCCTTCGCCAACGCGCTGACGGGAACGACATGACCGAACCGTCGAAAAAACAATCCCCGTTGGCGAAGCTCGCACTCGATCTGGGGCCGCTGATCCTTTTTTTCGCGGCGTTCAAATTCGGCAACATCTTCATCGCCACCGCCGTCTTCATGGCGGCGTCGGTACTTTCGCTCGGGCTTGGCTACGTCATGACGCGCAAGTTGTCGCCCATGCCGCTGATCACCGCAATCATCGTGCTGATCTTCGGCGGCCTGACGCTGTACCTGAAGAACGATACCTTCATCAAAATGAAGCCGACGGTTCTTTACGCTTTCTTCGGCATGATTTTGCTGGGCGGACTCGCCTTCAATCGCCTCTTTATCAAGGCCGTGTTTTCGCAGGCCTTTGAACTGGATCAGGAAGGTTGGCGCAAACTGACATGGCGCTGGGGATTCTTCGCGCTCGCGCTTGCGGTTCTGAACGAAGTCGTCTGGCGCAATTTTTCGACCAACATCTGGGTCAATTTCAAAGTGTGGGCGATCATCCCGCTGATATTTCTTTTCGCGCTAGCGCAAACGCCACTGGTGATGAAGCACCAGATCGAGGAAGAAGCGCCGCCGGCCTAGCCGGGCGACATCCAGACCGGGTTGGTGAAACGGCTAAACCCTTTCAAATCCTTGCTTTCCCGCCAATGGTCCAGCGCCCACTTCACGCTGGGAAACGCCAGTTCGGTCCATGGGATTTCGTCCCATTTGAAGAGCTTCACCTCAAGGCTTTCCGGCCCTGCCGAGAAAACAGGCGCGGCTATGCTTGCCCGATACATAAGCTGCACCTGGCTGATATGCGGGACCGCATAGACCGCGAGCAACGCATCAATGACAATGTCCGCACACGCTTCTTCGCGCGCCTCCCGCTTCGCGCCGTCTTCTGGCGTTTCATGTTCTTCAAGGAAGCCCGCGGGTAGCGTCCAGAAATTTTTTCGTGGTTCGATGGCGCGCCGACACAACAGGATGTGTTCGCCATGCGCAACAACGGAACCGACGACGATTTTCGGATTGGCGTAGTGGACGTACTCACACTTCGCGCAGACATGCCGCTCATGCGTGTCGCCATCCGGAACGCGCCTTTCGAAATGCGGACCGGGCGATGGCGGGACAGTTTTGTTTCGTTCTGGCATAGCGACAGCAAGTCTGCCGAATTGCCATGGGACGTGAAAGAAAAAACATTTTGCCTTTGCTGTGATCGATTTGCGATACGAAACCTTGTAGCGCGCGCCGCATCTGTCTAATCTTGTTTTTGTCCGCGAGGGGATACGCGGGCGACACATGCGGCACCCGGCGTCCATCGCGGGCAGTTTGTAATAAAAATAGTGCGTATGCGGAATGAACGCATCGCCAGGACGTTTGGGAATTGCAGGGGTCTCTCAATGAATCCAAAGGGTCAGCGCAAGGCGAACGGTAGCTTCGAGCTTGGGGAGGCGCCTTCGCATCTGATGCGCCGCTGCCAACAGCTCTATGGCGACCTCTACGCGCGCGAGACCGGACAGCGCGATCTGACCAAACAGCAGTTCACCGTTCTGGCGGCGCTGGAGCCAAATGACGGCGTCAGCCAAACCGCTTTGGTGGAAATGACGGGCATCGACCGTTCGACCCTCGCCGAAATGGTGCGCCGCATGCTGGAGCGCGGCTTGCTGTCGCGCGAACGCACCGAGGAAGACGCCCGCGCCAACGCCGTCGCCATCACGCAGGCCGGACGCAAGGCGCTCAAGTCCGCGCGGGCGGCCTCGGACCGCGCCGAACGCGCCCTGCTGGAAGCGCTGCCCGCGGCGGAACGGACGCGTTTCATCAAATTGCTCTACACCATCGCTTCGTCGGCGGAAGCCGTGATCGCAAATGGCGGCGACAAGCCGCGGCGCAAGCTGATCCGCCGTCCGCGGGCCTGAAATTTCAGACTTTGATATCGATCTGCGAGCCCAGCCGTGCAAACGGCGCGGCCGGGCGCGGTGTTGCGGCCGGAACACCGGCCGCGTTTGACGCCGGCGTTTGCGGCTTCGAGGCGAAAATCAGGGGCTCAAACCCTTCCGCTTCGGCGGGGGATGCCTGCGCCGCACGCGACGGAGCCGGAGGCCGGGCCTGCTGCGCGGCAAGAAGACTGGCGGTGTTGCTGATCTGCATAGGCGCACCCTCGCAAATCATGGTTGGGAAAGTCTTAAGACGGCTCTTGCGCGCGGGCGATGGCGGGCAGGATCTGCGTGGTCAGCGCGTCGGGCGTCAACGGTCCGGCATAGCGCAATTGC
>DATCFN010000311.1:0-3149 GCA_036509475.1 Rhizomicrobium sp.
GTTTCTGCAGCCGCTCTTCGTTCTTGAGGAAAGCCTGCGCGGCGCTATCCATGTTGCGCATCCAGCCGGGCAACCATGAAGCACCCAGTTCAATAGCGCCGAATTTGAGCTTCGGGAAGCGATCGAGCACGCCGTCAAAGATCAGTGCCGCCAGCGTGTTCATCACCGAATGGGCGATAGGCATGTAGCTGACCGACGTGAAGTTCTCTTCGCCGCCGTGAAAATCCTTCACGCGCGGCAGGCCATTCTCGAAATAGGCCGGGTTGAGTTTCTCCTCGCCGCCGACATGAAAGACGATGGGCAGGCCCGCCTCCTGCGCCATCGCCCAAAGCGGATCGAAGGCGACGTGGCTGGGCGAATGGGCGCGCGGCGGCTTGGACGGGATGAGCAGCGCCTTGCAGCCGATAGCGATGGCTTCTCGCGCGGTCTGGATGGCTGTGTCGAAATCGGACAGCGGCACATAGCCGGTGCCGAGGAAGCGCCGGTCCACCGAACAGAAATCCACCATCATGCGGTTGTGTGCCTGCGCCGTGGCGTAGGCGAGTTCAGGATTGGCGTCATCGAGGCCGAAATTTCCGAGGCACCATGTCGTGAAAATCAACTGGCTGGAGAAGCCGAGTAGATCGAGAGCCCGCGGACGATCCGATTTGCGAAACGAACCCAGCGCTTCGTAATTCTTGCGCAGGAGAATGTTGGTGTCCGAACCAGCGCGAAACTCCGCATCGTCATGCTGCTTGTTGGCATGCTTGACCAACTTGCCGTCTCGCGGCCACGCTTTCAGTTTCGGCAGGCCGTCATAGGCGGCGCGATATTTGGGATCGATGAATTCATCAAGGCATGCCGCCAATTCCATCAGATGGGAATCGGCATCGTGAACGATGCGGTTCTCGACATAGGCCATGGCGCGTCTCCCGGTATTTTTGATAAGCATAACCCAAGGCGCAGCCCTGCCAAGGCGCTTCAGGCGAAGCGGGAAAAGCCAAACGGGGCAATGCCGAAGCGGGGGTCGGTGCCCTCCGCCATATCCGTCAGGATTTCCCCGATGGCGGCGGAATGTTTGAAGCCATGGCCCGAACAGGGCGAGGCGACGATCACCCGCTCGCTTTCGGGATGACGATCGATGACAAAGCCGGCATCCGGCGTGACCGTGTAGAGGCAGGTCGCGGTTTTGATGGAGCGGCCGCTCACGCCCGGCAGGAACAGCGCAACGTAATCGCGAAACATGGCCGCGACGTCCGTGCTGCCGACGTCGCACGCCGCATCGGGTTCGGCCGTCACATCATATTGCTCGGTGGCGATTTTCAAGCCGCCCTGCGGACCGTCAATGGCAGGAAAGCCATAAATGCCCTGCCGGCTGTTCTGCAATTCCCAAATAAAAACAGGAAAGTTCTGCGGCTCGAACGGCGCCGCGGGTCCGTCGATGTCGAACCAGTGCAGCACCTGGCGGAATATCTTGAACGGCTTTGCGTAAGCATCGCCCAACAGTCCGGGCAACCACGCGCCGGCGGCGATGATGATTTTGTCCGCCGTGTAAACCGCCCTGCCCGTCGTGACCGTCACGCCATTCGATTGCGGTGCAAATGCAAGGACGGTTTCGTTGGTGCGCAATTCGGCGCCGAGCGTGCTGGCAAGCTGAAGCTGCGCATGCACGCAAGCCTCCGGCCGCACAAATCCCGCCGCAGGCTCGTAATAGGCGAACTCGTCGTCGCTGATGGCGAATTGGGGGAAGCGCGAACGGATTTGCGGAGCGTCCAGCAATTCGTGGCCGATACCAAATTCTCGCGCCGCCGCAACCGTGTTCTGAAAAAAACCTTCGACATGCGTCGCGCAGGATTTGTTGGTGCTGGAAATAATCAGCCCGCCGCATTGCGTGAGCAGATCGGTACCCGTTGCGCGTTCGATGTCGCGCCAGATTTCGTGGCTGCGCATCACCAGCGGCGTGTAATGCGCGCCCTCGCCGATCGCCAGCCTTGTGATCCGCGTGTCGCCGTGGCTGGACCCCAAATCGTGCGGCGGCGCATAGCGGTCGATGCCCAGAACCTGCGCGCCGCGTTTGGCCAGTTGACAGGACGCGGCGCTTCCCATCGCGCCGAGGCCCACCACAATCGCGTCGTAGCGCTTTGCCACCGCGTCAGACCGGCACGGCTTTCCAGAAATAGCGGATGAAGCCGCGCTTCTCGTCGCGGTCTTTCAGACGGAAAACCATGCGCACTTTTGTGCCGCTATCGATCTGGCCCTGCTCCACATCGGTGATGTCGGCCATGAAGCGCCCGCCATCGGCAAACGTGATCATGCCGTAGTGGCTGGGCGGCGACATCGAATAGGTGAGAAAGTCCGCCGACCACGACAGGATCGTGCCGGCCTGATCCGCGAAGCTGTGAGGGTCCTGGCTGTCCACCGCCTTGCAGTTCGGATTGACGCAAATGCGCGAGCGCGGAAATTGCGCCGTGCCGCAAACCCGGCACTTGCCGCCGACAAGGCCGGTGATCATGTCGCTCTTGCGATAGAGCGTGGTCAGCGCCGTCTTCTTGTCGACTTCGGCGCGCATGCCTTTCTCAAGATCGATCAATCCGTTGAAACCGAGGAATTTGTTGTAGTTGGTTTCTTCCTTGCGCCGCGCCAGCGACTGCGACACGCCATTGCGCTTGAAATCCGAAATCATCGGCGTGACTTCAAACAAAAGCGTGTCGCAGCCCTGGCCGAATTGGGCGATGAGGATTTTCTCGCCCGGCTTCGCGCTTTCCAGCACATGGGCCAGCATCAACAGCGCATGCGTCGAACCCGTATCGCCGACGGTCGCGGCCAGATTGTCGCGTACTCTGGCGGGATCGATACCGGCCATCTTCGCGAGCGTCTGATCCAGCTTCGCAAACGGACACGGCAGAATGACATGGGCAATGTCCGCAGCCTTCACGCCGCTCTTTTCCAGCAGCGCCTTGATCGCGGCAGGCACGATCTTCGAATAGCCCTCGTCGCGGATCCAGCGTTCTTCCCAACCGTAATCGTAATCCGCGTCGGCGCCGCGGAAGTGATCGACGAAATCCAACGTCGCCGAATGGCAGGCGATGAATTTCGCGATGACCTTGTCGTTGCCAATCGTGAATGCCGCGCCTGCGTCACCGATGGCCATTTCCTGCGACGAGGCGGCG
>DATCFN010000312.1:0-3562 GCA_036509475.1 Rhizomicrobium sp.
CCGCGGCGGGCCTAGAAGGGAGCGCCGCCCACCCGCGCCACCGGGAAAGGCACTACAAAAGACTCCGACGCGCCTAGCGCGGCGACTGTCGGAGCCCGCCGTCAGACGGGCGATGCGTCAGGGATCGAAGCCCGCAGGGCCGAGACCGCCAGCGGGCTCGGTTCACGAGAGCCCGGCGCGCGGGAGACGTTCCCGCGCGGGCGCCCCCTGGGGTACAATGTGAAAGCAGCGCGATGGAAAGCACCGCAGGAAGAGAAATTTAGTATGAGGAAAGCGGAGTCATCGTGAATCGTGTTCTTTTGGTAGGCGCGGGATTCAGCCGCAATTGGGGCGGCCCGCTTGCATCGGAAGTCTTCGACGGCCTTCTCCAGCAGCCTGAAATCAACGGCGACAGCTCGTTGAAGAAAATTCTGTGGGATCACAAAGACGCGGGCGGCTTCGAAAACGCGTTGGCGCAAGTTCAACAAGATGTCCGGAACAATGCGTCCGTCCCTGGATACAGGCGGCGGCTCGACGGGTTTCAGGCCGCCATCGATCGAATCTTCTCAGACATGGATCGCGGCTTTGCAGCGCGCCCGTCCTGGGAGTTTACGAATCAACGCGAGCGAATGCTGCTGGCCACCCTCGTGAAATTCGACGCCATCTTCTCGCTCAACCAGGATCTCCTCTTCGAGAGATTCTATTTCAACGACAATGTCATGTTGGAATCGCGCCAGACCTGGAACGGCGTAATAGCCCCTGGCGTCAGGGAAACTCGCGATAATTCTTTTCCCTACGATCCCGGAAAGTCGCGATGGACCCCTCTGCCGAGCAGCGAGTTCAAGGTCGAGGATCGATTCCAGCCATACTTCAAGCTGCACGGTTCATGGCATTGGAACGACGGCACAGGTCAACAATTGATGGTGATGGGCGCGAGCAAGGCGCTGACGATTAGCGGCCACCCAATTCTGTCCTGGTATCAAACCGAATTTGCTCGAAGGCTGCGCGGCGATACACGACTCATGATCATCGGATATGGATTCAACGATCCACATATTAACGAGACGATCTTGACTGCGGCACAGGGTGGTGGCCTGAAACTATTCATTATCGATCCGCTCGGCGTCGATGTTGCCAACCCGGATCGGAATTTACCGCTCCAAAGACAGAATCCTTTCAAGGATGTGATCCATGGGGCGTCAAAGCGGTCACTCAGCGAAATCTTCGGATCGGACGCGGTCGCGCACATCACTGTGACACGCTTCCTTGAGCCATAGCCCGATCAAAATCTGCTACTGCTACCGCCTCAACAGGCGCAAATAGCCGCCATTGGCGAGATCCTCGCCAACGCGGATAGTGCGACGAACACGACTGCGCAGGTAATCGGATTCGCCCCGCCAATCCGTCTCAACCGTGTCACCACCCCATAATTCCGAAGCGATTTCGCGATGACTCGCGCCGGCATGATCGGCATCCAGGGCACGCAACGCCATCATCCAACGATGCGCGCGTTGGTCCGGTGGATAAAGAGACTGTGGGAAGCGTCCCAGGCGTTGCAAGGCGAGCAACCGGTGAAGCGCCAGCATCTTGGCTTCGACGCCATCGCAGCCGGCGAGTTCATAGTGGAGCTGGACCGGCCCTTCCAACAGGCTTCCTCGCCTCACCTCGAGTTGGATGTGATGAATGCCGTCACTCAATAAAGCGTGTTCGATGCCATCGCCGGATCGCAGCACGATCGCGGGATGGCCAAGACGCGTGAGGTCGAAGTGAGCCGCATCTTTGTCGGCCGCTGGTCGTGCTCGAACTGGGAGGACGGTTTCGCTTACATCCGAACGCCAGAAGACAGCGGCGATATTCGCGAGGCAATTTGCCATTTGATAGAAAACGCAACCCCAGGCCTGGTCGATGTCCGTGACATCGCCGGAATCGATGACGAGAACCAGCGGCGTGCGTTGAAGGATTTGGAGGGAGGCGTCGGCCAGGCCGGCCTTCTTGGCATGGTCGGGATTTCGCCTCAAAAACTCCCACGCCCAGGATTCACGGGTGAGATCGCGCGTATAGGCGTAACTCGCTGAATCACGCCAATTGGGGCGCGTACTGGCCAGGTCTTCCTCCGCAGGCATAGCGTGTCCTCCGACGACCGACGCACCGATGGGACGTCCGGCTCCGATCAGAGGGCGTCGTCAGGGTTGAGTTGTCAGCACAGACTTTACTCATGGGATTACCGCCCATGCGCCGGATGGCCGACCAACCTCGAGTCCGGTCTCTGCGGCGCTCGTCCGCGCACGCGTCGGGAGTTTCGGTGCTTCAATGCCCGAAGATCGTGTTTCCGGTCTTTCACCAAAGACCGGCGTTTTTCATGAAATCGGGAAAAGCGGTTGTGCGACGTAAAGCCTGCCGCAGGAATTAGTCACAACGCGACTACCGATGGCACAAACTTGTCACAATCCTGCCATCGTCGGGTCGCATAAATTTATCGTATAGCGGGCGCACAGCGCGCGCTGTGCGCGGACACCGAGCATATACAGCCGGCGCGCACGATCGAGATAATCGCCTTCAACGATGGAGGTTGTTGTGCGGCCGATGAAGCAACGGCACGCTCGCCATGATCTGGTTGATTACGAGCAAAGCGGTCCAGACCACAGATTCCAGTTCGACGAGAAGCTGAGATTCGGCGGTGTCACGCTCACGCGTGGCGAGCTGAATCCGAATCCTGGCGCTTATCTGGGGACCGCGCAGGTAACGGTTGTCATTCATGAAGGCTCGCGCTTTCGGATCGAATGGCGGGCTCCGGGAAGCGACAAGACACAATCAAACATCGTTTCGCGCGGATGCGCCCATGTCGCCGATGCCCGGATACCGTTCTGGCAGCGCTGGAACGGATTCCCTTCCATCTTCGCCTTTGCGATGGATGAATCCTTCGTCGCACAAGTCTGGCAGACCGCTTTCGACGGCGTGGGCGATCGCGCCATCGAGACATCGATCGATGTCGATGATCCGGTCGCCAAACACCTCTGCGATCTTGGCCAACGCGAGTTGAGTCTGGGCGGCGCCGGCGGCAGACTCTATGTCGAGGGCCTGGCGACGTCGCTGGCTGTTCATCTTATTCGGACGCATGGAACGTCGCAGCGGATGCCGGCCTCGTACCGAGGTGGGCTGACACCAACCCAGCTTCGGCGCGTCGTCGAATTTGTGAACGTCCATTTGAATGACGAGTTGGGACTTGCCGAACTCGCCGTCGTCGCCGATCTCAGTCCCCATCATTTCGGCGAGGCATTCAAGACGTCTGTCGGCACGTCACCTCACCGCTATGTCATGGAAAGACGCATTCACCGCGCCCGTGAGTTGCTCTCCGACGCGCGGCGACCGATTGCCGAGATTGCGCATGCGGCGGGGTTTTCGAGCCAAGCCCATCTGACCACGAATTTTCGTCGGGCCATTGGCGTAACGCCGGGCCGGTTTCGCCGCTTGCTCGGCTAAGGCTATCAGCTCCTCAGTGGCCGAGGAGGCGACGGTAGCCTTTCTCAGTCATCCACTGCGCTCGCCGGAGGTGGCTGGAAACAGCCTTTTCCGCCCGATTGGG
>DATCFN010000313.1:0-2485 GCA_036509475.1 Rhizomicrobium sp.
TCGGGTGGTGCTGCGGTGCGGCCAAGTTCGACGGCTTCCAACAAAGTCTTGCCCATGCGTGATGCAGCGAAGCCTTTTGGAATGGCGCGAATGCGTTCGAGACTGTCGGCTCCTTCCGGCGGATGCGCCGCGATTTCCAGCAAAGCTTCATCTTTTAATACGCGGCCGCGCGGAATGTCGCGTGTCTGCGCTTCGCGTTCGCGCCATGCGGCGAGGGCGGCGAGCATGGCGAGAAACCGTTTGCTACTTGTCCGCGCTTTCAATCGTTTCCAGGCGTTGTCCGGGTCCATCGCATACAGCGCCGGATTTTGAAGCGCCGATATCTCTTCGGCGACCCAGGCTTCGCGATGCGTGCGCTTCAACTCCGCAGACAGGAATTCATAAATCGTCCGAAGATGCGTGACGTCGGCGAGCGCGTATTCGAGTTGCTTGTTCGTCAGCGGGCGCCGGCTCCAGTCGGTGAAGCGGGACGATTTGTCGATCTCCACATTGGCAATTCGTCGCGCCAGCGTTTCGTACGAGGCAGCGTCGCCGAAGCCGCACACCATCGCGGCCACCTGGCTGTCGAACAGCGGATTGGGAATGACGCCACCTTGCTGCTGGAAAATCTCAATGTCCTGCCGCGCCGCGTGAAACACCTTCACGATGTCCGGCTTCTTGAGCAGTTCGTAAAACGGTTTCAGGTCGATGCCATCGGCCAGCGGGTCGATGATCGCGGCGACGTCCGTGGACGCGACCTGGATGAGACAGAGCTTCGGCCAGTAGGTCTGGTCGCGCAGAAATTCGGTATCGAGCGCCAGATAGGAGGCGCTTTCCAGTTCGGCGACGAGCGCCTTCAGATCGGCGGTGGAGGTGACAATTCGCATCCACCGCCTATAGCGGATTCGCCCCGAATTGGGCGGAAAATCAGTGGGATATCAGGCCCACTGTCCGCCCCGGGAAGCCCGCCGCGTCGAAATAGCGCGTGCCGCCGACCTGCTGATAGTCCAGCACGGTCTTCTGGCCATTGGCCGCCGGCTGGGACACCTGCCAGCCGCTCGTGACGCTGATCTTCTTTCCGCCCTTGAGCGCCTCGCTGGCCACACGGCCCTTGAGCCCACCCTTGGCGGCAATGTCGAGGCCGAGAATGTGCGACAGGGTGGGGTTGATGTCGGCATTGCTGATTGGTGCGGGATCGGGGAAGTGCGTGCGGAAATCCGGCCCGGTCGCGGCCATGAAGTTGCGGGTGTCGGCGCGGCTGAACGTGCCGTGCATGCCCTGGCCGGTTTCCAGCGTGGTGTCGGCGACTTCCGCCGCGCACATCAGAAGCGGCGCGCATCCCGCGATGGGGTGCGATGCGAAGTTGACGATGATCGAGGGCTGCGGTGTCAGCGCCGAGCCGCGCAGATTGACCGCGCTCATCGGCAGTGCACCCGGAACGTCACCCAGCCTGTCGTCCACGAAAATGCCGCTGACATAGTCTTCTTTCGACAGGATATCGACGATCTTTGCCGCCATCTCCTTGGCGTTCGCGCCTGGCAGATAGATGTGATCCGAACCGCCATTGGAAATTACCACCGCGTCGGGGTTGACCGGGTCGTTGCCGAGGATCGCATTGCCGAATGAGGGCAAATTGCCGGACTTGTAATCGACCGGTGCGTTCTTCGCGAACGGATCGGCCATCGGCAGACCCAAACCATCGGCAAGATCGATCGCGACCAAGCCTGGTGGCGTTTCGCCAGCGGTCACTTTTGCGTAACTGATCTTCGCTGCCGCGCTCGTCGCGCTGTGCCGGTCGATGGTCGAGAAGCCGTGATCGGCGGTCACGAAAACATCCGTCGTCTTGTCGAGCCCTTGCGCCTTTAGCGCGGCAAGCAAAGCCGCCAGTGTATCGTCCGCGTCCTTGATGCCGGCGCGATCCGTGGGGCCGTTGATGCCCGGCGTCAACTTGCCGATGCTGTCTTTGGCGCTGTGCTGCGTGGCGTCGGGATCGCGCGACCAATAGAGCATCGCGAAGGGATGACCCGATGCGGCCAGTTTTGGCAGAACAACCTTTGTCGCCACGGCGATTAGATATTGCTGCTGTTCATTGTTCGGCACGCCGGTCTTCGGCGCGGTCGGCGGCAGGCCTGCCGCCTTGATCGCGGCCAGAATATCCGGCGCGACCGTGATGCCCTTGGCCGTTCCCATCGCATCGTCGATGACGATGGTGCCGGTGCCGTCGCGCTGCGTGATGTCCTGGATGGCGGTGGGACCGACCTTGCCCATCGCCGCCGTCGCGAAGCCCGCCTGCCGTGCCGCCGCCAGCAGCGAGGTTTCGTTCAAATAATTGCCGTTGTAATGCGCGGCAAGATCGCCAAGCAACGCATCGTCTTCCTGAAAGGTGATCGGTGCGCCATTGGTGCCCGTGACCGGATAACCGGTGTAGATCGTGTTGCCGAAATTGCCGGTGTCGCCGATATAGTGGCCGGTCGCGATGGCGGACGCGTTCACCGTCGTGATCGTC
>DATCFN010000314.1:0-2232 GCA_036509475.1 Rhizomicrobium sp.
AGGATCTGGACGCGGAAAGCGGCCAGCTTTCGATCCGCCAGTCCGCCGACGCGTTCCGGATCGGCGAGAACATCGCGACCGCGCCGGGCAAGGTCGTGTTCCGCAACGAGCTGATCGAATTGCTCCAGTTCGATCCGGTGACCAAGGACGTTTACAAGACGCCGCTACTGATTTTCCCGCCCTGGATCAACAAATTCTATATCCTCGATTTGAAGCCGGAGAATTCTTTCATCCGCTGGGCGAGCGCGCAGGGTTACACCGTGTTCGTCGTCTCATGGGTGAACCCGGACAAGAAACTCGCGAAGAAGACGTTTCAGGATTACATGCATGACGGCATCTTCGCGGCGCTGGATGCTGTGGAAGCGGCGACCGGCGAACGCAAGATCAACACCATCGGCTATTGCATCGGCGGCACACTGCTGTCGGCCACTCTCGCCTACATGGCGGCGACGGGCGACGACCGCGTGAACGGCGCGACATTCTTTGCGGCGCAGGCGGACTTCACCGAAGCGGGCGATCTACAGATTTTCGTCGATGACGAGCAACTCGAAGCCATGAAGAAGACCATGGATGAGGCGGGCGGTGTGCTGGAGGGCGGCAAGATGGCCACGACCTTCAACATGCTGCGCGCCAACGATCTCATCTGGGGCTTTGTCGTGAGCAACTACCTGCTCGGCAAGGAACCGGCGCCGTTCGACCTGCTCTACTGGAATTCCGACACGACGCGGATGCCGGAAGCGACGCACATGTTCTATCTGCGCGAGTTCTACAAGAACAACGCATTGTCTCAGGGCAAGATGAGCTTCGACAATGTGAAGCTCGACCTGTCGAAAGTAAAAATCCCGATCTATTTGCAGAGCGCCAAGGACGACCACATCGCGCCGTTCCGCTCGGTGTATAAATCTACGAAGCTGTTCGGCGGGCCGATCCGTTTCATCATCGCCGGCAGCGGCCATATCGCGGGCGTGATCAACCCGCCGGCCGCGAAAAAGTATCAGTACTGGACCAATGACAAGCTGCCGCCGACTGTCGAGGCGTGGCGCGACGGCGCGAAAGAACATCCCGGCTCATGGTGGCCGGATTGGGACGCGTGGCTGTCGAAACAGTCAGGCCCAAAAGTCCCCGCCCGCAAACCTGGCGACGGGAAACTAAACCCCTTGGGCGACGCGCCGGGGACATATGTGAAAGTCAAAGCGAAATAGGAGAGCTCGTGAGCGATCCCGTTGATGCACTGATTGTCGATTTACTGAAATGGGTTTCCAAAGAGGACCGCAGTTACGCGGACGTCATGGACGCGTGGCGCACATCCTGCCCCAGATTACCGGTATGGGAAGAAGCGAATGATCGTGGCTTCGTCACGCGGCAATATCGAAACGGCGAAGCCATCGTCTGCCTGACCGCAGCCGGAAGATCGCTTCTGGCATCGCGCGCTACGGGCTGACGCTCGCCTCCAGCAACCGCACAAATTCCGCTTTCTGCTTGTCGTCGATCCAGCGGAAGACCACGACCATGTCATGTTCGTAGTCGATGAAGACGATGTTATCGCCGTTGCCGATGAAGGCGACGCTGTCGGCGCGCGCGGCGGGAAACAGTTTCTGGTCGGTATTCAGGAACCAGTTCATGTAGCCGTAAGTTGGCTCCGGCACGGTCGGCGTGCGCGCCATCTTCACCCATTGATCCGATAGAATGGTTTTGTCGCCCCATTTGCCGTTGTTAAGGCCGAGCAATCCCATGCGCGCCAGATCGCGGGCGGAGATGAACATCCCGCCGCCCCAGTGCCCGCCGCCCGGCGGCACCGGCATACGTTTGCCGTCGATGGTCACCCATGCGTTGGAATAGTTCTCCCAATGCCATGTATGCGATGCACCGATAGGGTCCATCACATATTGCTTGAGCACATCCGGCAGCGGACGTTTCCAAACGTATGTGAGCGCGAGCGCCAACGCGTTCACGCGTACGTCGGAGTATTTCCATTCCTTGCCGACCGGCGGCGGTCCCTTCGCCAGTTCGGTCCAGGGGTGCTCGCCCGGACGATCCGCCCACCACGGCTTGCCCCACATCGTGCCAATCCAACCCGAAGTCTGGCGCAGCATCTCATCCCAGGTGATGGGCTGATTGTGCGGCAGCGTGAAATCGGGCGTTGGCTGCACATAATCCATCACGCGGTTATTCACGTCGCGGATCATATGCTTGTCGAAGGCGACGCCCGCGACCGACGATAGAAAAGTCTTG
>DATCFN010000315.1:0-2966 GCA_036509475.1 Rhizomicrobium sp.
CTGCGCGGTTTATGCAGTGCTGGCCGCTTATGGCACCGCGTCATTCAAGGGATTTGGCACGACGGATGGACTTACCGTCGCACTCGCCATTTCAGTTTATTCTGCTGTGGGCGAAGAAATCATTTTCCGCGGCGCCGTCTATCGCCTGCTGGAAGAAGGCTGCGGCACGCTTGTTGCCATTGTCCTGTCTGGCGTTTTGTTCGGGGCGCTCCATGCTTTCAATCCGGGCGCGACGGCGGTCAGTACACTCGCCATCGCTTTCGAAGCAGGAATTTTGCTGGCCGCAGCCTATGCGCTGACCCGTTCGCTATGGCTACCCATCGGTCTGCACTTCGGTTGGAACTTCACGGAAGGCGGAATTTTCGGCGCTGCGGTTTCGGGAGGTCACATGAAAGGGCTTCTCAACGTGCCGCTATCCGGGCCGGCGTTGCTCACCGGCGGCGCGTTCGGGCCGGAAGCATCCATCGTTGCCGTTGGCATTTGCCTCACCGCGGCGGGCGTCATGTTGATTTTGGCGGCGCGGCGCGGGGAATGGAAAACGATGCGGCTGCGCTGGCGCACGGGTTGAACCTTCTTTCCGCAGCGCCCAAACTCATCGGAGCGCGAAACGGAGACAACGGTGAAACTTGCAACATTTCAGGCCGATAGCGCCGACGAACTTGGCGTTGTCGATGGTCAGCACATCATTTCCCTAACGCGCGCGGCGCCGCGCCTGGCGTCCGGCATGATTGATCTGATTTCCCGCTGGACAGAAATTCAGGGCGAGGTGCGCAAACTTGCCAGCGACGCCGGCCACAAATTCGCAATCGATCAGGTACAGCTGAAAGCCCCGATCGCGCGCCCCGGAAAGATCATGGCTATCGGCCTCAACTATGCCGACCATATCGCGGAAACCAAGGCGGCGAAGCCGGAGAACCAAACCTGGTTCTCGAAAATGCCAACCGCCATCAACGGGCCTTTCGACCCCATTCAGATTCCAAAAGCGGGACAGATGGTGGATTACGAGGCGGAACTGGTCGCCGTCGTCGGCACCCGTGGCCGGCACATCACGAAGGACGCCGCGAACAAAGCCGTGTTCGGCTATTGCTGCGGTAATGATGTAACTGAGCGTGGCTGGCAGAAACGGACATCGCAATGGGTCGCGGGAAAATCCTTCGACACGCACGCGCCCGTTGGGCCATGGATCACGACCGCCGATGAGATGGCCGATCCGCACGCGCTGTCCATCCGCTGCTTCGTCAATGGCGAGAAGCGGCAGGATTCCAACACCAGCAAGTTGATCTTCAACATCTGGGACCAGATCGCGCTGCTATCGCAGGCGATGACGCTCGAGCCTGGCGACCTGATCTTCACCGGCACGCCCAGCGGAGTCGGCATGGCGATGCAGCCGCCGAAATATCTGAAGGACGGCGACGTGGTCCGTGTCGAAGTCGAAAAGCTCGGCGCCATAGAAGCGCACTGCACGAACGAGAAATAGCCGGAATCCCCCCGGCACGCCTGCCTTCGAGGCCGGTTAATGATTGCTCCATGGGTTACTTATCGGTCACTACCGCGCGGACCGGTGTTGGGCGTATTTTGTGGGCTGTCGTTTGCGTTCGACCAAACGTCTTGCCTGGTTGTCAAAGGGATGTTGGATTTGCGTTCCGTGACGTTCACACTCACCGTGTTCGCCTTTGCGATTTGCAGCGGCGCGGCAACGGCGCATCCGGGCTCCCGGCCGAGTATGGACCCTCCCCGCTTCACCAATCCCGACAACCCGGCCCCACAGGCGCCTGAGGATCGTTTGCCCAGCGAAAAAGGCCAACCAGCCAATCCCTATGCGGGCATGAGTTGCGTCCAGCTCTACGTTCTCGCCACAGAGAAGGCACAAGACGAAGCCGAGCGGGAAGAATTCGACAAGAAGAACTGCAGCGCGCTCTAGACCGCGTGCGATTTCACCCACGCATGAAATTGGTGCCCCCAAGGGGAATCGAACCCCTGTTTCAGCCTTGAGAGGGCCGCGTCCTAACCGCTAGACGATGGGGGCCAGCGGAGGACGGGCTTATACATTCGCGGAGCGCGGCCGATCAAGCGGAAGCGGTTTCATTCATTTTCAGCGCGCGGAACAGGTCTTTTTCAAAGACGAAGGCTCCAATCTGCGCATGTGAGCCATTCGTCCCGCAGACCAGCCAGATAAAACCTTCCTCCGCGGCGCCCATGCGATCGTGCACGCTGGGTTCGGCTTTGCCGTTCGGGTGGGAGTGATAGCAGCCGACGATCGCACGTCCGGTTCCGCGCAGGGACCGCAACAGTTGGATGTGTTGCGCCGGATCGATTTCGAAGCGGTCGGCGTCGGTCGAAAGATTGCGCGTGGGATGGATTGCGGTGATGACGGCACGATCATCTTCGAAAACGCCTTCGATCAGACCGCAGCACTCATATGGAAATGCAGCGCTTGCGGCTTTCTCAATCTGCACCCGCAGCGCCAACGGCAGATCGAGCGCCGTCATCATCACAGCTATTTTGTGCTTTGCGGCGTGATTTGGCCGACGAGGTGTCCATCATCGGTACTGAAGATCAACACGCGGGTTCCATCGGGCTCCTGCACCTCCATGATCAAACGGTTGGTCGCCACCTGCATCGACAGGATTTTCGATCCGGCCGGAAGTCCGTAGCTGCCCGCGCTCACCGCCGCCTGCCCCGGCGCATGGCCGCTCATGCGCATTCCGATGCCCACCACCACCAAAATGAGGGCCAGCACAATCAAAGCACCAAGCACAATGACGACCGCCTTGAGACTGCGGTACGATAGAGTGGATTTCGGATCGACATCGGCGGGCATGGTGGTTTCAGAAACTTCAGTCACAGGCACTTCCTCCGATGGCGCAACCGTAAGGTCCGCGAATGTCGCCCCCGAACAGACGGGCTGGCGTCTCGACCGCTTTCTGGCGGAGCAGCTTGGCGATCTCAGCCGGGCACGATTGCAG
>DATCFN010000316.1:0-2570 GCA_036509475.1 Rhizomicrobium sp.
AAGGAATACGCCGCGCAACATAACCTTCCGCGCGCGGGTCAGAGGGACTCTCAGTCCGCCAATGAAATCGTCATCCCGTCATAAGCGGGTTCGACGCCCGGCGGCAGCGCACGCTTCAGCGCTTCATAATCCAAATCTATGTGCAAATTGGTCAGCACGGCACGTCGCGGCTTGACGCGCGCGATCCATCCCAGCGCCGTCGCGACATTGGCATGCGTCGGATGCGGGTCGTGGCGCAATGCATCGACGATCCAGCACTCGACGCCTTCCAGCGCGGCGAACGCGGCCTCGTCTAGTTCGTTCACATCGCTGGAATAGGCGACAGGTCCAAAGCGAAAGCCGAGCGAATGGATGCGGCCATGTCCCTGGCGGAACGGCAAAACGAGAATGGCGCCTCCCTGTCCCGCGATTTGCACTTCGCGGAAGGGCTGTTCGAGTTCGTGCATGGTCACGATCGGCGGATAGCCGCTGCCTTTGGGCGTCTCAAAGATGTAGCCGAATTTGCGCCGCAGATCGTCCAGCGCCGTGCGGTCGCTATAAAGATCGATGCGCTTGCGGTTTGCATAGGCAATCGCGCGCACATCATCGATGCCATGCGTTTGATCTGCATGATCGTGGGTGATGAAAATCGCGTCGAGCGCGCCGCACCGCGCCGCCAGCAACTGGCCGTGCAAATCCGGCGACGTATCGACCAACACCGCCGTCGTGCCCGTGTCCGATTTTTGCCGCACCAGAATGGAGCAACGCGAGCGGCGGTTCTTTGGGTTGGACGGGTCGCAGACGCCCCAATCGCCGGCGCCGTCAGCCCCGCCCAATCGCGGCACGCCGCTGGACGATCCGCAGCCGAGAATGGTGACGCCGAGAGTCATGGCCGTTTCGCTTTCGTGAACAGCGCGAAGAAATTGTTAGTGGTGGCCTCGGCCAGTTCGTCATTGCCGACGCCCTTCAATGCCGCCAGCATCGCCGCTGTGTTGGCGACAAAGGCTGGCTCGTTGCGTTTGCCGCGGTAGGGCATCGGCGCAAGGTACGGCGCATCGGTTTCGACCAGCAGGCGTTCGAGCGGCACAGTTTTCAGAACGTCGCGTAGCTCTTCGGATTTTTTGAACGTCGCGATTCCGGAAACCGAAATACAGAAGCCGAGTTCCAGCGCCGCATCGGCCAGCATCTGCGTGCCGGTGAAACAATGGATGAGGCCGGTGAACGCGCCCTTCTCCATTTCGTCGCGTAGAATATCGACTGTTTCGCTGTCGGCATTGCGGGTGTGGACGATGACGGGGAGTTTCAATGCGCGCGCCGCCGCGATATGGGCGCGGAAGTTCGCGATCTGTGGCTCGCGCGGCGAATGGTTGTAGTAAAAATCCAGCCCCGTCTCGCCAATGCCGACAACCTTTGGATGTTGCGCGCGTTCGATCAGCGGCGCGGCATCAGCAATGAGTTCTTTTTCCGCTTCATGTGGATGAATGCCGACAGAGCACCAGACATTTTCAAAGCGCTCGGCAACGGCCAGGACTTGCGGAAACTTTGCCAGCGTCGTGCCGATGCTGACGCATGTTTTAACGCCCGCCTCACCGGCGCGCGCGACAACGGCGTCCAGTTCCGGCGCGAATTCGGGGAAATCAAGATGGCAGTGACTATCAACCAGCATGGAAACTCACAACGAACGCCGCCGCGCCGTCTCACCCAGCGCGCGGGCCGAGGACAGGATCGTCTGGCGCGGATCGAGATGCAATCCATCGGTGCGCGCGAAAGAATGCCGAAGCTTTTCCAGAAGCGCCGTCCAGCGGTGAAGGTTCGCTCCGCCCTCCAGCGCACGCGCGCGGATACGATTGGTCAGCGCTTCGTTCAAAAAGCCGCCGAAACGATCGACACCGTCGTTGATGCGCGACAGCTTGTCGGCCAGCGCCAACGCTGCGGAAATATCCGGCGAAGCGGCACGGTCGATCAGCTGTTCGGCTTCGGTGGCAAGCGCGAGGCCATCGTCCCCGGCAAGCGTCAACGCCGCGCCGATGGAGCCGCCGGAGAGTTTCGCCAAAATCGCGCGTTCGCCGTCGTTCAGATCCGGCAAGCGCGTGCGCAATTCTTCGAGCAATTCGGACTCGCCAAGCGGGCGCAGATCGAGGCGCTGGCAACGCGAACGAATGGTCGGCAACAAACGGCCCGGCGCGTTGGTGAGCAGCATCAGCATCGCGCGCCCCGGCGGTTCTTCCAGCGCCTTGAGCAGCGCGTTGGCGGCGGCATCGTTCATGTCATCGGCGGTATCGACAATCGCGACACGCCAACCGCCCGCGCCCGACGTCATGCCGAAGAAGCCCGCCAGTTTGCGGATTTCATCGACGCCCAGCACCGTCATCGGCTTGCCGGTCTTTTCGTTGACACCGCGCTGCAGGACCAGAAGACCCGGATGTCCGCCGGCCGAAATCTGTTGCGCCACGGGATCGTCGGCGGGCAGCGAAAGATCATCAGGTCCTTCACTCGTCGCGCCGTATCGCAGCAGATAACGGGCGATACGAAATGCCATCGTCGCTTTGCCGACACCGGGTGGTCCGGCGATCAGCCAGCCCTGTGGCGGG
>DATCFN010000317.1:0-2523 GCA_036509475.1 Rhizomicrobium sp.
GAGGCCGGCGACGCCGCAATAGAACAGGCTGACGCCGGTAAACGCGACGCCGGTGCTGGTCGTGATCGTGGCATGGATGCCGCCGGGCAGGATCCAGTTGGTCAGCGGCCACAGGCCCGCCAGCGACAACACGCCGGTGGCGATGATGCCCTTATAGAGAGCGCCCATGATGTTGTTGTTCTTGCCCAAACGGACAAAGAACGTGCCGATGATCGAGGTGATGATGCACATGCCGGCAATGGCCAGCGGGAACAGCATCAATGCGGTCTTCTGTTCCGTCGCGAAATAGATCGAGGCCAGAACCATCGTGGCGACGGTCGTCACCGCATAGGTTTCAAACAGGTCAGCCGCCATGCCCGCGCAGTCGCCGACATTGTCGCCGACATTGTCCGCGATGGTGGCGGGGTTGCGTGGGTCGTCCTCGGGAATGCCCGCTTCCACCTTGCCGACCATGTCGCCGCCGACGTCCGCCCCCTTGGTGAAGATGCCGCCGCCGAGACGCGCGAAGATCGAGATCAGCGATGCGCCAAAGCCGAGCGCGACCAGCGAGTCCACGATCACGCGATTCTGTTGCGGGTCTTCGGTGCTGAGATGCAGGCCGGCGGTGAGGATGGCGTAGTACCCGGCCACGGCCAGAACACCGAGGCCAATGACCAGCATGCCGGTCACCGCGCCGGACCGGAACGCGAGGGACAGACCTTGCGCCAATCCGAGCCGGGACGCTTCCGCCGTGCGGACGTTTGCCCGCACTGACACGTTCATGCCGATGTAGCCGGCAAGTCCGGAAAGCGTGGAGCCGATCAAAAAGCCGACCGCCACCTGCCAACCGAACAGAAAGAACGCGATGACGAGGATGATGACACCGGCGATGGCGATGGTCGTGTACTGGCGATTGAGATAAGCCGCCGCACCTTCCTGAATTGCCGCCGCGATTTCCTGCATGCGTGCGTTGCCGGCGCTTTGCGCGAGCACGGACCGAACGGTCCATGCGCCGTAAAGCAGCGCGAGCACGCCGCATGCCAATACGAGTTCAAGCTGTAGGCCCATGATGTTCCCTCAAAACTGATCTTTGGATACGCGCAGAACGCGCGTCGATCCCCATGGCCGGCCGGAAGAGACCTACCGCTTCAAGGGCGCCGGAACATGCCAAAACACAAAGCGTAAGGCAATGTTCCTATGGGTAAAAAAAACCGAGTTGGAATAGAGGCTTACGATGGCCCATCGGGCTGCTGCGCATCCGGGCGGAGCGGACGAATCTGAATCTGTATCAGCTTGAGTCCCACGACCAGCCCGGGCTTCGTCGCCTTCTGCGCATCAGCAAGCAGGCGCGCGGTGAGCGTCGTGGCATCCACAGTCTTCGGATCTGTGGCTTTGCCGATGCTGGACATGTTCACGTCGCGGACAAACGCATCCTGGATGAAGGCGATCCGGCCGCGAATATCCATGGCAGCCGCCGGCGAAGACGCAGTGATGATGCAGGAAATATAAGCGTAGGCGAGAAGCGTATCGCCCGATGCGAGCGGCGCAATCAGATAAGGCATTTCCACATGGGTGCCTGGCTCGGAGTCGGCCTTTTTTGAATCATCTGCAGCGGCCGGCAAGATGATGGCGGCGGCAATCGACAATCCGGCAAGCAAGGCGACCATGCGCATGACAAAAGCCTCGCAGAGCAATCCTAAGAGTAGGTTAGCGACTCAGAAATGCGTGTACCCTTTCCGTAATACCGGTATTTCGGCGCCGGCGGAATCCAGCAGGACGACACCTGCCCCTGAAAGCACACGTCCAATTTCCGTGACGACCGTACCGGTCTGAAGGGCGACTCGCGCGATCTGGTCACGCGTATCACCCGGCGCCGTGAAGGCGATTTCGTAGTCGTCGCCCGCCGTGACCGCGTCCATGATTGCGCTCATCGCCTCGCCTGCGGTCGATATCAACGCCGGCGAGCGCGGAACACGCTGAGCGTCAACCTCTATCCGCACACCGGAGACATCAGAGATATGTGCAAGGTCTGCGAGCAGACCGTCCGACACATCCAACGCTGCGCTTGCCACACCTCGGAGTGCGACGCCTGCTGCCATCCGCGGGGAAGGAACGCGATAGCGATCAACTAAGGTCTGTCGAGCGATATCCGAACCGCCCGCGATCTGGTCTTTGAGAACGGCGAGCCCCGCGCCAGAGTCTCCTATTGTGCCTGTGACAAACACGATGTCTCCGGGCTTCGCGCCGAACCGCCGCGTCATCGTGCCGGCGGGAAGCGTCCCAAAAGCCGAAATCGCAATCGTCAGCGGACCTTCCGTCGCCGTCGTGTCGCCGCCAAGCAGAACAATGGAAAACTGTTCCTGATCAGCTGCAAGCCCAGCAGCAAAAGATTCGAGCCACGGCATCGTCAATCGCTTTGGCAAGGCAAGCGACAGGAGATAACCATGCGCAGAGGCCCCCTTCGCCGCCAGATCGGAAAGGTTGACGCGCAAAGCCTTTCTGGCAATCGCCTCGGGCGGATCGTCACTGCGGAAATGAACATTC
>DATCFN010000318.1:0-2630 GCA_036509475.1 Rhizomicrobium sp.
TGCCAGCAGCACATCAGCCGCGACGCCCGCCGCCGCGCCGACCACAGCCGTGGCCGCAACGCCCGTTCCCGCGATGAGTGGGCCGCCAACTGGGCAGCCTGCGGTACCGATGAGTTCGGTGCCCGGCGCGCAGTCGATCGCCATGAGTGACGCGCAGCTTGGCTTTCAGCCCTCCAAAGCACCGCCGCTCGATGCGTCGGTTGCGCAGTTCGTGCCGCAGTCGATCATGTCGCGCTATCGCCAGACCGCTTCGATCGGTGGCGCGTCGAGCGTGAGCACGGGGCCCGCGGTGCCGGCCGTGGGAGGCGCGCAGCCTTATCATGGGCCCGCTATCGGTGGCCCGGAACAGATGAGCGGCGCGGTCGTCGCCAACTTCGATTCCCTGCAAGGCGGCGCGCCGCCTGCCGGCGTCTATTCGGATGCTTCCGGCATGCCGCCGATGGCATCGGTGCTCTTTCCGCGCGACACGACAATCCTGAGCGCAGCAGCCAAGGAGCAGGTCCGCGCCGCAGCGCAAGCCTTCAGCGCCCAGGGCGGTGCCGGTTATATTCGCGTCGTGGGTCACGCATCCAGCCGATCGGCAAATATGACGGTGTCGCGTCACCTGCAATGGGACTTCGAGCATTCGCAGGCACGCGCAAATTCCGTAGCCCGCGCGCTGATCGCCGCCGGCGTTCCGGCGACGCATGTTCTGGTCAGCGCCGTGGGTGACGACAATCAGGGCGACGGCGACAGCAGCCACAGGGCCGATATCTTCGTCCAAAGCTAGGCTCGTCCAAGGCGCGAGCATATTGACGCGCTGCACAATTGCCCCGATGTTTGCCGGCTTCCGCGCGGATTTCGCGCGGAAAACACGGCTTTGGAACCATGCAAACCGACTTTTACCGCATCAAGCGGTTGCCGCCTTACGTCATTGAGGAAGTGAACATCCTCAAGGCCCGCGCACGCGCGGCAGGCGAAGACATCATCGATTTCTCGATGGGCAATCCCGACATGCCCACGCCGCCGCACATCATCGACAAGCTGGTGGAGACGGCGCGCGATCCGCGGTCCAACCGCTATTCCGCGTCGCGCGGCATCAAGGGCCTGCGCAAGGCCTATACGAATTTCTACAAGCGCCGCTTCGGCGTCGAGTTGAACCCCGACAGCGAAGTCATCGCCAATCTGGGATCGAAGGAAGGCTTCGCCAATCTCGCGCAGGCGATCACCGCGCCGGGCGATGTCGTGCTGGTGCCGAACCCGGCCTATCCGATCCATGCTTTCGGTTTCATTCTGGCGGGCGCCGCGATCCGGCATGTTCCCGCGACGACGCCGGAAGAATATCTCAGCAAGCTTTCCAACGCGGTGAAGCATTCGGTGCCGTCGCCGCTGGCGCTGGTGGTGAATTATCCGTCGAATCCGACGGCGCAGGTCGTCGATCTTGATTTCTACAAAGAGATCGTCGCCTTCGCGAAGAAGCATGAAATATGGGTGCTGTCGGATCTCGCTTACGCCGACATCTATTTCGACGACAACAATCCGCCGCCGTCGATCCTGCAAGTCGAAGGCGCAAAAGACATCGCCATCGAATTCCAGTCGCTATCGAAGACCTATGCGATGCCGGGCTGGCGCATGGGTTTCGCGGCGGGAAACAGGCATCTCATCGGCGCGCTCGCGCGGATCAAGTCGTATCTCGATTATGGCGCCTACACGCCGATTCAGGTCGCGGCCGCGGCTGCGCTGAACGGCCCGCAGGACTGCGCCGACGAAATCCGCGCGACCTATAAAGCGCGGCGCGACGTACTCGTGAAATCCATGGCGCAGGCCGGCTGGAACATTCCATCGCCGCCCGCATCTATGTTCGCTTGGGCGCCGGTGCCGGAAGCCTATCGCGCGCGCGGTTCGATGGAGTTTGCAAAACAGTTGCTGATCCATGCCAAGGTCGCGGTTCTGCCGGGCACGGGATTCGGCGAATATGGCGAGGGATATGTTCGCGTGGCGCTGGTGGAGAACGAACATCGCATCCGTCAGGCAGCGCGCAACGTGAAGAAGTTTCTGTCATTGCGCACGAACGAGCCGGCCGATGCTATGGATGCGGCGCAATGAACAAGCCGCTCAAAATCGCTATCGCAGGCTTGGGCACGGTTGGCGGGGGCGTCGCCAATGTGCTCCTCACGCGCGGACCTGAACTGGCACAGCGCGCAGGACGCACGCTGGAACTGGTCAGCGTGTCCGCCCGCGACAAAAAGAAACGCCGCGCGGCTGATGTTTCCGCGATCGCATGGGAAGTCGATGCCGTCGCACTGGCAAACTCCGATTGCGATGTCGTTGTCGAGTTGATCGGCGGCGAGCATGGCGACGCTTGCGCTCTCGTAAAAGCTGCGCTGACGGCGAAGAAGCATGTTGTCACGGCCAACAAGGCGCTCCTCGCCTATCACGGCGCGGAGCTGGCCGCGTTGGCTGAGGAGAATAACGTCGCTTTGAAATTCGAAGCCGCCGCCGCCGGCGGCATTCCCATCGTGAAGGCGCTGCGCGAAAGCCTGATCGCCTATGGTATCGATACGGTGCGCGGAATTCTGAATGGCACCTGCAACTACATTCTCACGCAGATGGAGGCGACGGAAAAACCGTTCGCCGAGGTCCTCAAGGAA
>DATCFN010000319.1:0-3829 GCA_036509475.1 Rhizomicrobium sp.
GCTTCTATTGGGATATTTCCAATGTGGATGCGACCGGCAACGTCAAGACGGCGCTCGGCAGCGCTTTCCACACGAAGAGCCCGCAAGACGGCTTCAACTACGACCTGAAGCGCGCTTACCTGATGATCGATCACAACTTCAGCGACACCTATGCGGCGAACCTGACGACCGATGCGACCTATGACAGCACGACGGGCGCTTCGCAGATTTTCATCAAGAAGGCCTACCTGCAGGCGAAATACGATCCGGCGTTCACCCTCCGCGTCGGCGCCGCCGATCTTCCGTGGGTGCCCTTCGTCGAAGGCGTGTACGGCTACCGCTATGTTGAAAACACTCTGATCGACCGCACCAAGTTCGGCACCTCGTCTGATTGGGGCGCTCACTTCCTGGGCACCTTCGATCTCGGCGGACCGACGGTTGGATATCAGGTCTCGGTCATCAACGGCTTCGGCTATAAGGCCGACCCGATCGGTGGCGGCGTGAACCGCAGCAAGGGCGTTGACGTTGAAGGCCGCCTCAACCTGAACTGGGATGGCTTCGTCGCAGCGGTCGGCGGTTATGACGGCAAGCTCGGCAAGGACGTGCAGAACGCGCAAGTCCATTGCGACGCCATTGCCGGTTCGGACTTCAACGCGACCTGCCACACGGCAAATCGCTTTGACGCCCTGCTCGCCTACACCAACGACTGGCTGCGTGTCGGCGCCGAGTACTATTCGGCGCAGGACTACAAAAACGTGACCACCCTGGCCGGCGACAAGTCCGACGGCTACTCGGCGTTCGCGTCCTACAAGTTCGATCCGCTGTGGAGCGTGTTCGGCCGTTATGACTGGGTGAAGCCCACGAACGTCCGCATCTTCCCGACGGCCGGCCAGGCGCGTAACCAGTATTACAACTTCGGTGTCTCCTACAGCCCGATCGCTGCCCTCGACTTCGCGCTCGTTTACAAGCACGACTCGATGCAGAACGGCACGTTCAGCGACTCCGAATTCTCCACCTTCACCTGCGTTGCCCAGGGCAATCCGAATGTCACGCACGGCACCTGCAACGAAGGCACCTACAACGAAATCGGCCTCTTCGGTCAGGTCAATTTCTAAACACGCAGCCTAACTTTCACGTTGTTCCCCCTGGCGCCGTCGGACCCGTTCCGGCGGCGCTCTTTTTTTTGAGCAAACGTCTCGAAGAAAACTACGGATTGCCGGAAATTGCGCCGTAGCGGCCTTTGAAAAAGATCAACGGGTCGCCGGTCTCGTGACGGGCAAAGCGAACGACACGGCCGATCAGGATGATGTGATCGCCACCTTCATGCGTCGCTTCGCTTTCACATTCAAAATACGCCAGCGCATCGGCCAGCGCGGGCGGCCCCGATTGCGTGGGCAGCAGATCGATCCCGTCCAGGCTATGCGAACCCTCTTTGGCGAGTTTCGCGGACGCGTCCAGATGCGTCGTGCCCAGCAGGCTGATCGTGTAGTGCTTGGCGATGGCAAACGCGCTGGCGCGGTTCGACTTCTTGTTGATGCACCACAGCACCAGAGGTGGCTCCAGCGACACCGCGGTGAAGGAGTTGACGGTAATGCCGGTATGATCGCCGCCCGGCATGGAGGCTGTCACGACGGCCACGCCGGTCGGAAAGCAGCCCAAAGCCTTGCGGAAAGCGTCTGTGTCGAAACTCATGGGGTTCTAGGCCTAACGGTTGTTTAAGACGGTTCGGGGCATTCTGCCTGCCGGAAACTAGGCGAGGCGCGGCACCGGGGGAAGTCCGGAACGCAGCCGAAACCTGACGGGCATGGGCTGAGGGACATGGCGGGCGACGGGCCAGTCATTATCAAACGCATCAAGAAGGGCGGGCACGGCGGCCATCACGGCGGCGCGTGGAAGGTCGCCTATGCCGACTTCGTGACGGCGATGATGGCGTTCTTCCTTCTCATGTGGCTCATCAATACGACGACGCCGCAGCAGAAACGCGGCATTGCCGACTACTTCGCGCCGCAGGCCATTTCACAGACCACCAACGGCGCCGGCGGCGTGCTCAGCGGCACTGTCGTCGGCAAGGACGGCACCAAGGCCGCCGGCCAGGTGTCGGCCTTCCAGAAAAATTCCAATCCGTCGGCCAGCAGTTCCTCGCCCGCGGATCAGCAACATGCCGGCGCCGCCAATTCGCAAGGCCAGGGACAGTCTCAATCGTCTCAGGCACAGAGCGGCCAGCAGATGGAACGTGCTTTGCCGTCAAGCAAGGACAGCGCCTTCGCGAGCGCCGCCGAATCGATTCGCCAGGCGCTGCAGGAAATGCCCGACATCGCCGAACTCTCGCGCCAGGTCATGGTCGAGCAGACACCCGACGGATTGCGCATCCAGCTTGTCGATCAGGACGGCCGCCCGATGTTTCAACCGGGCACCTCCGAGCCGATGCCCTACACGCGCAAGATGCTGGAGGCCGTCGCCAAGATCATCGACCGTCTTCCCAACCGCATTTCCATCAGCGGCCACACCGACGGACAGGCCTTCAACGGTCCCGACGGCACCACGAATTGGGAGCTGTCCGCCGCCCGTGCCAACGTCGCGCGCGCCATCATCACGGCAGCCGGCGTTTCGCCGGACCGCATTTATGAAATCGCGGGCAAGGCCGGATCGGAGCCGCTGCTGCCGGAAGATCCGAACGCATCGGCCAACCGGCGCATCAGCATCCTGTTGCAGAAGGAAGCGCCGCCCGTTCCGGCGGATATTAAGCCTTAGCAAAAGTTCAGCAGATCGCTCTGGCGCGAAACGGGAATCCGCTGTCATACTTTGGCTGTAACGCCGGGTAGGACCAGCGAGTTGACCGACCAACGCACAGCAAGGTTGCCGCAGTTCTTCCTTACGCCCGGCGGCCCGTGCCCTTATCTTCCCGGCCGGGTCGAACGCAAAGTCTTTGCCCGCCTCTCCGGTTCGCTCGCCCAGCCGTTGAACGAAGCCCTCACCCATTCCGGTTTCCGCCGCAGTCAGATGATCGCCTACCGCCCCGCTTGCGAGGGCTGTTCGGCCTGCGTCTCGGTGCGCATCGTGGTTAAGGATTTTGAGCCCTCGCGCGGCCAGCGGCGCATCGCCCGCCGCAACAACGATTTCGTCCGCACCGAAGTCGCCGCCGAAGCGACACGCGAACAGTTCGCGCTGCTGCGCACCTATCTGGATTCGCGTCACGCCGGCGGCGGCATGTCGGATATGGGCCTGTTCGACTATGTTGCCATGGTCGAGGAAACCCCGGTCAGCACGCACATCGTCGAATACCGCAAGAAAAGCAACGGCGACGAGCCGGGTGCGCTGATGGCCTGCGCGCTCACCGACGTCCTGCGCGACGGGCTGTCGATGGTCTATTCATTTTATCATCCCGGCGAAGTGGCGCGCAGCCTCGGCAGCTTCATGATCTTGGATCACATCGAAGCCGCACGGGCGCGCGGGCTGGACTACGTCTATCTCGGTTACTGGATTCAGGGCAGCGCCAAGATGGATTACAAGGCGCGCTTCCGGCCGCTCGAAGCGCTCGGCACCGAAGGCTGGGCGCGGTTGATGGACTAGGCCTGTTCGCGCCGATTATTCCATCGATAGACCATGGCTATTCAACATATCGGGCAGCAAGTCGCGGCAACACAACATCGTGAGAGTTGAATTCGCGTTTGGAGCGATTTTTGTCGAACCCTCCCCCTCCCCGCGCGGGGTGTCCGCATCTACAGGGCGCGGAACATGATCAGTTCGTCGTAGGTTCGCCCCCCGACACGCAGCGAGTTTGGATATTTTCCGATCGTGTGAAAACCGTGGCGCTCGTAGAATTTGATCGCGCGCGCGTTTTGCACATTTA
>DATCFN010000320.1:0-8258 GCA_036509475.1 Rhizomicrobium sp.
TGACGCCCGTGTCGGAGATCGGCCCGTACAAATTCAAGCCCGGCCAGATCACCGAAACGCTGATGACCGACTACATCGCCGACGTCCACAAACCGGTGTCGGCAGTGAAGCTCGACGCGGCGTAAGATTTTTCGCGTGAATTTACGATGCGAAGCGGCGGGATGGCCGAAAGTCTAGCGCTGCCAGACGGTTACTATAATTCCTATACATGCGAAGGAAAATAGGAATTGCATTGACACCGTGACGGTGGGGGCGTACAAAACCCGCAGTTCTCGAACCACGCCCAAACCGAAGCTCCCGCGGAATCCCGCCGGGGCTTTTTGTTTTCGCGCTGTCAAAAACAATATTTTCACGCGGAGCCGCGGAGACGCGGAGTTCTTTTTCACGCGGTGAGAGGGAGAACTCGACGCTCTGTTGCCAGCTTTTTGCCGGGCAACGCCCGGCCATCATGTCCTATCCACTGAACAGCCTTCAACGCTTCAACAGGAACTCCGCGTCTCCGCGGCTCCGCGTGAATCACTTTTTCAAAGGAACACCCATGCCCAACCGACTCTAACCCCTCGCCCTGCCGGTTTTCCCCACTGTTTTCGGCATCGTTCCGCAGCTGACGCTCGCGACGTTCCGATGGAGCTGGAGAACCGAACACGCCGCGCAACATAACCATCCGCGCGCGGGTCAGAGGGACGCTCGAATTTTCTGAAAACAACCGCGCCAAAACGAACGCGATAAAATCGACGTTCAATTTCCCGCACAACTCGGATTCGAAGGACGGGAGAATCATATCCGCGCGGTCGTACAAAAATCGCAGCAGCGATTTTTATTCCGACAGCAATCCCATCAACATGGGCCTGGCGTAGAGCATCGCCGCCTTGTCGCGGCTGACGTCGCGGTCGATGCGCATGGAGGCCGCGGCGTTCAGTGTCGCGTTCAGCATGTGGGCGGCGATCACCGGATCGACGGGACGGATTGAACCTTCCGCGATGCCGTCCGAAATCATCGCCGAGAAACGGTCCGAGACACGGTTCCACTGGTTCAACATGTTCTGCGCAATGGCTTCGGGCAAAGCACTGATCGCGGAGGTGCGCAGCAGCGGGCCGCCATCGGACACCTGGAACTCCACCAGCGCCGCTGCGGCCGAGCACAATCTCTGCCATTGCGAGCCCGGCTCACGCATCGCCGCGGACTGGATGCGCTTGGTGATGTCGAAGCTGCGCTCGAAACAGGCGATGACGAGATCGTCCTTCGCCTCGTTGTGGTGATAGAACGAACCTTTGGTGACGTTGAGTTGCGCCGAAATCTTCTCCACCGACGCGCCGCGATAACCGCGCTGGTTGATGAGCCGCGTCGCGGCCTTGAGAAACGTGTCGCGCGCCCGCTCCTGATGCGTCACCGCCGGACGCTGGATCAGGGCCACGAAAGCCGGCGCCCACACCGTTCCGCGAGCGCCAAGCCCTGTCACCAGAATATCGTAGAGCCGATCGCCGATGCGTTCGTAATCGTCCACGTCGTAACGCGAGAGCCAGTTCTGCGACCACCAGATCTGCTCCAGCACGATATGGGTGCGCGCGTTGGCGGCATCGCGATCCCACTCGCCGGGCCGCGCCTGCAGCAGGCCGCGCATCTTGCGAAACATCTGATTGTAGGCAGCAGTGACTTGCCCCTGATGCGGCTCCTTCAGCGCACGGATATCGGCGAACGCCGCCAGTGGGGCTTCTTCGACGCGGCGGATGCGCCGGTTCAGGTCGAGATAGAGTTTCAAGAACCGATGAAGCCGCTCCTGCGGATCGGGCGCGCCCAAAGCCGCGCTGATCAGCGTGTCGAAGCGCTCGATGCTGGACAGGAAGCAGGCGACCGCGAGGTCTTCTTTCTTCTTGAAGTAGTATGTGACCGAGGTGGTGATGAGATCGACGCTTGCCGCGACATCGGCCAAGGTCATGCCTTTGACGCCGCGCCGGTTCAGAATGCCCGTGGCGGCGGCGATGATGGCTTCCTTCTTGCGCGCAAAGCGATCGGTCGAAGGCGCCGTTGGTTGTTCGCTGTCCATGTCAGATTTGTCAGTCCGTCACGCCCATATCGACCGGCTCACCGGCCTGTGCCACTTCGCTCGCCAGTTTGCGCAGGTTTTCCTCGTGCGTTTCGCGGGTGATCGGATAAAGCCCGATGATCGCCATCGCCACGAGATACAGAACGACCGTCACCGGCAGATAGATCAGCGCGAAATTGCGGATGATTTGCGGATCGACATGGCCCGGCACCGCATGTGCCGGGAAATGCGCGGCGCTGAGGATCAATCCGGAACCCAGCAGGCCCAGTCCCGATGCCGATTTCTGCATGAAGCTGGAGCCGGCGAAAAACAACCCTTCCGAACGCCGCCCGGTCTTGAGTTCGCTGTCTTCCACCACGTCGGCCAGCATGGAGACAAGCAGGATCGAACTTCCAATCGCAAGGCCGGCGCCGAAAACCGAGAAAGCGAACAACAGCGGCACCAGTAGGGGCGAGCCATTCACAGGAAAGAAATTCACAAGCCGCAAGGCAAGCGGCATGGTGGCGACGATGATCCCCACGACGAACATCACCATCGACGCATGCTTTTTTCCGAAGCGTTTGGAAAGCGGCAGTGCGATCAGGAACGCCAGAAAGACCGCGATGAAGGTCGACAGCGTGATCAGTGAAATCTGTGTCGTGGTAAGTTGCCAGAAGTAGGTGTTCACATAAATGCCGAGTGCGAAGACAAGTCCGGTGGAGACTTGGAACAGAACGCCTGCCAGCATGAGGATCAAAAAAGCCTTGTTGGAAAGGCTTGCGAACATTTCGCGGATATATTGAACCATGGACACGCGCCGCGCGGGCGGCACGCGCAGATGTGAAATGAAGCGATGCGTTCCCATCGAAGAAATAATGATCGCGGCGAACATGATGATCGATGCGACGATGCCGTAATGGCTATAGCCGGTTTCGTTGAGCTGCCCGACTTTGTGGGTCGCATCCGGTTGCAGAAACACCGTATAGGCCAGGATTAACATCGTCAGTCCGCCATACCATCCGAAGAACAGCCGGAAGCTGATGAAGGACGTGCGCTGGTCGTAGTCTTCGGTCAGTTCCGGCGCGAGCGCCGAACTGGGGATCTCGTAGAAAGTGATGAAGGTGCGCACCACGATCGCCACGCCGAGCAGATAGAAGAACAGTGCGTGCTGTGACCAGTGCGGCGGATTCCACAGAAGCAGATAGGACACCGCCACCGGCAACGCCGATGCGTACATGAAGGGATGCCGCCGCCCCCAGCGCGAATGAAAATTGTCGGAGATTTGCCCGACGATCGGGTCGAGAAACGCGTCGACCATCAACGCGATGGCGATGGCCAGGCCGACCAGCGGGCCGGGCAGGCCGATAACCTGATTGTAAAAAAGCAGAAGGATGGTCTGAAAGCCGTTGTCCTTGATGCCGAAGGCGACGGAGCCCAAGCCGTAGAAAAGCTTTGTCCGCAAACTCACAAGCTCGGCTTTCGCCACCGGTCCATTCATACGCAGCAGCTTCCCGTCCCCGGTGGCCTTCCGAATGTGGGGGCGACAAAGGCCGCCGTCAAATCTCGCGCCCCGGATTTGGCCAGTTAACGGCTTTTTTATCGGTAGCGAGCAATCTATATTACAATCTGAGGTTGAATCTGTCATGGTGAGACATCGAATCGCTTTGCGGGTTTTTCATGCCCCCACGCTCCTGTTTGCCGCCTTTTGCGCTGCCACTTTGGGAGTGCAAAGCGCCCGCGCCACAAACGCGTCCTCGAACTTCACGGTCAGCGCCACGGTGTTGGCATCCTGTTCGGTCACGGCTGGCAATCTGTCTTTTGGCAGCTACACCGCCAGCAGTGCGACGCCCAATACCGCCAGCAGCACGGTCGCCGTCACCTGCACCAACGGCACGACTTATTCTGTCTCGCTGGATGGCGGCACGGTTTCCAACGCGATGACCGCCCGCAACATGAAAGATACCGCCGGCGATCTGCTGTCTTACGGGCTTTACACCACATCGGCCTATACGACGGTCTGGGGCGATGGCACCGGCGGCACTGGCGACAACAGCAGCAGCGGCACGGGCACGGCACAGTCTTACACGGTCTATGGCCAAGTCCCGGCCGCGCAATATGTGGCGCCATCGTCCTATGCGGACCAGATCAGTGTTACCGTGAGCTATTGATGATCGGGCGCGGCGCGATATTCGCCGCCGCGCTTTTGTTGGGTGTTTTGCCGGCATTGGCCGATCCGCCTGCGGCGTCATTCGAAGTCGCGCCGACGACAATCGATCTGGTGCCTGGTACGCCTGGGCTTTTCTACATCGCCAATCGCGGCGAAGCGCCGGTCAGTATCCAGATCCAGACGATGGACTGGCACCAGACAGGCAATGCGGATTCGCTCGCGCCGAGCGAAACGCTCTACGCGAGTCCGCCGCTGGTGAACGTCGCGCCCGCGGAACGGCAGACGGTGCGGCTGCTTGCCGATCCCGCGGAGCCGTCGCGCGAAAGCGAATATCGGCTCATCGTCAGCCAGCTGTCGCAAGGCGCGATGAACGGCACGGCGGTGCGGGTGCTGTTGCAATTCAGCATTCCGGTCTTTGTCTCCGCCAACAAAGCCACGCCGCCCGATGTCGTATGGTCCGCTGCGTGCCACGACGGGATTTTGGAAATCTCCGCGCGCAACGACGGAGGCGACGCTTTGAAGCTGACCGGCATGCGCGTGTCGGCTGCGGATGAGAAGCCGGTGCCGGTTACGAATGGTCTTGCCTATGTGCTTCCGGGCGCAACGCGGTCATGGCGCATCGCCTCGACCGGCACATCAACGGCGTCGGTACATTTGACGACGCATGATGAACGCAGCGGCGTCACGCTCGACACGGATATTGTTCTGCAAAGGTGACGCCGCATGCGCCGGGGGGCCAGCATGATCCTGATCGCCCTGCTGGTCGCGACGCCGACACGCGCGGGGACACTGTTGCTGGAAATCTGGGTCAATGGCCGGAACAGTCATGCCGTTGCACGCGTGGTGGAACAGGAAAGGAAACTCGCCGTGAGAAATTCGGATCTGGCCGATGCCGGCATTTCCGCGCCGCGCGACGGCACAGCATTGCTGGACAGGAATACGCCGATCCGCGCGGAAGTAGACGCTGCCGGCCAGCGTCTACTCGTCGTTGTCGATCCCGCGAGCCTTGCCCTGCGCAGTGCCGATCTACGGCCATCCATCGTTGACGATGTGACGCCGGCAGCGCGGGGCGCGATGTTTGGATACGATCTTTCCGCGACGGCGAATGATGTCTCGCATATCCGCACCGCAAGCTCTGCCGGCGGCACGTTGGCGTTCACATTATTCTCTGGCAATGCGCGTTTTACGGCGACGGGCTTTGAAGATGCAGGTCCATCTACGCATGGCGCGCGATTGGATACGGCGCTGGAATTCGACACGCCATCGGCGCCGCGCAAACTGATATTCGGCGATGCCATCAGCGGCGCGCCGGATTGGGGGCGGCCGGTGCGCTTCGGCGGCGTTCAACTGGCCACGGATTTCTCGCAACAGCCCGGTCGTGTCACGTTTCCCCTGCCGGATTATTTCGGCCTCGCGGCGGTCCCCAGCACGGTGGACGTGTTTGTCGGATCGGCCCGCGTGTTCGAAGAGCCGGTCGATGAAGGCCCGTTCGCATTGCTGAATCTGCCGATCCTGACCGGAGGCGGAAGTGCCACCGTTGTCGTACACGACGTTCTTGGACGCGAGATCAATCAGACGGTTTCGCTCTATACCGATCCGACGCTGCTTGCGGATGGGCTGACGGATTATTCTCTCGATAGCGGATTTCTGCGCCGTCAATACGGTGTCGCCAATGCGGACTATGCGACGCCGCTCGTCAGCGCCACATGGCGGCACGGCTTCGCGGCGTTCACCACCGATCTTCATGGCGAGTTCACGCGCACCCTGGCGATGCTGGGCGGCGGCGCGGGGTTCAATGTCGGATCGTTCGGCCTTTTCTCAGCCGACGCCGCTTTCAGCCGCAACAACGGCGATACCGGCGTGTTGGGCAGCGCCAGCTTCGACGGGCGCATCGGCGCTTTGTTGTTCTTCAGCACACTCGCGGCCAGTTCCGGCCGCTTTGCCGACATTGCATCGCTGGATGGCGAAGCTTATCCGCGTTTGCGATATCAACTGGGCGCCAGCGCCGCTGCCGGTGCGAACGGATCGCTTGCCCTAAGCTGGATCGGCGAACGCGAACGCGGTGATCCGACGAGCAACCTTGTTACGGCGTCTTACTCGCTGTCGTTCGGCAGCGGATTGTTTTTCGGACTGACCGGATTGCGCGATATCGCGGCGGGCTCATCCGCCGCAGAACTGTTTTTCAGCCTGCCGCTCGGCGCTGCCATCGCTTCCGGCTCGGCGTCGTTCGGTTCGGGCAAGCCGTCTTTTCAGGCGATCTATGGCGAGCCTGTCGATCCCGATGGCGGTTTCGGTTATCGAATTTTGGCCGATAGCGCGCCGCGTCGCGCGGAGGCGGACGCGACCTGGATCGGCCAGCAGGGTGAAGTCGACGGCGCGGCTGCGCTAGATGACGGCAAGACCGCACTACGCCTGGACGCTTCCGGCGGCGTGGTGCTGCTGGGCGGGGATGTCTTCGCCACGCGGACGCCAAACGGCGCGGTGGCGCTGGTCGCCGCCGGGGCGCCGGATGTGCGCATCTATCGGGAGAACCGCGAGGTCGCATTGTCGGGCCAGGACGGCAAAGCGCTGCTAGCCGACCTCAATCCCTACGCCCCCAATCGCATTGGCGTGGAGCCGCGCGATTATCCCATGAACGCGGTGGTCGCCGAGACGGAACGCATCGTCGTGCCACCGCGCGGCACCGGCGTTCTTATCGATATGAAGCCTTCCGCGCTTCATACTTTCGTTGCCGTGATCCGCCTCGGCGACGGCAAGCCGCCGCCGATCGGTGCCCGTGTCAATGTCGATGAGCTTTCCGCAGCGCTGATGGTGGGACGCGACGGCGAAGTATTCGTTGGCAATCTTTCCGCGCCAGCCGACGCGCAAATTGAAATGGGCGTACAAAGCTGCCGCTTCCATATAGTGCCACCCCGCGCGCAATCGAAAGTCGTGCCACGCGTCGGCCCTTTGCTCTGCCGGAGTTCCGATGCGTCGTAGCTTGTTCACGATCGCGCTATTGGCGTTCCTTCCGGTCCCGGCGCAGGCGATATGTCTTCTCGGAAGCTTCACGGCGACCGGGCTGAACTTCGGGCTGTATAATCCGGGCGCTCTGGCTCCCGCGCAAAGTCAGGGCACAATCAGCATCGGTTGCACGCTCAGCGTTTTGACCGAAGCCACAATCGCGCTGTCCAAGGGGAAGGGTAGTTACCTGCAACGGACGATGACGATGGGCTCCAACATCCTCAGATATAATCTCTATCTGGATTCCGTCCACACGATGGTCTGGGGCGACGGCACAAATGGCACCGTGACGGAGAACTTCACGTCTGTGGTGGGACTTGGCACGGTGAACTTCCCGGTCTACGGCTTGGTGGACGCAGGGCAATATCCGGCGCCGGGAGCCTATGGCGACACCATAGTCGTCACCTTTACGTTTTGATGACGGACGCGCCTTTGTGTCCAATTCAACTATAGTGTGTCCGGCGAATCCGGGTAATCCGCAATCTTGAACCAGAATTTCTTCTTCGCGCTCATCTGTGCCGCCGCCGGAGTCGTCCTGGGCGGCGTCATCATGGCGTTCTCCGGTCCGCAGGCGGCATGGGTCGTGGCCGTCGCAGCGATCATTCTTGTTGGAACCGCTTTCATCGACCGCCCGGAACGCCCGCGCGCGGACAGCGTTCAAATTCGCGACGAGACCGGCAGTCATGGCGTTCCGCCCCTTGCACGCGATGTGCTGGAACGTCTGCCAGACCCGCTGCTGTTGACCGATCTTTCCGGCCGGGTGGTTCTGGCAAATAACGCGATGCACGCACTGGTCGGCGTCGGTGCCGAAAAGAAGCACATGTCCGCCGTTCTGCGTACGCCGTCCGTGCTTCAGGCCATACAGCGCACGGCTGTAACGGGCGAGCCGGCTTCTTTTGAATTCATGCTGCATGTTCCGGTCGAAAGGCATTATCAGGCCTATATCACGCGGACATTCGAGGTTCCCTATCTGACGACGCTCCTGCTGCACGATCTCACCGCCGTGAAACGAGCTGAAGAGGCGCGCGCCGATTTTGTCGCCAACGCCAGTCACGAATTGCGCAC
>DATCFN010000321.1:0-8824 GCA_036509475.1 Rhizomicrobium sp.
CATCACCGGATCATAGTGAAGACGCAGGACTGAATACCACGATCAACACGACTCCGTTGGTGGACGTGATGTTGGTCCTGCTCATCATCTTCCTGATCACGATTCCGGTCGTGTTGAAGCAGGTGCATGTCGAACTGCCCAACGCGAAAAATATCGCGACGACGACGAAGCCGGAGAACATCGTCCTCACGGTCGACAGAGATGGCAACGTCTATTGGGACAACGTGGCGGATACGGACAATAACGACATCATCGCGCGCCTTGAGCAGAAGGCCGTGGTGAAGCCGCAGCCCGAAGTGCATATCCGCGCCGATAAGGATGCTCGCTTTCAGGATGTCGGCCGGCTTGTCTATGACATCCAGCGTTCCGGCATCCAGAAGGTGGGCTTTCTCACCGAGCCGCAAAACGTCGTCGCCCAGTAGCCGCATCGAACGCACAGCATAAAGGTAACGTACCCATGTCAATGAATGTCGGCGACCCAACTGGCGAAGACGAAGTGATGGTGGAGATGAACACCACGCCGCTGATCGACGTGATGCTCGTCCTGCTCGTCATGCTGATCATCACCATCCCGATCCAGACCCATGCCGTGAAACTCGACATGCCGCCGCCGCACGTGAAGCCGCCGCTGAATCCGCCGGTCGTGGTCGACATCAATGTCGACTTCGACGGCACGGTTTACTGGAACAATAACGCGGTCGATATGAAGACGCTGGATGCCTACCTCTACCAGGAAGGGCAGAAGGATCCGGTGGATCAGGACGAAATCCACATCACCGCCAATCGTCTTGCGAAATACGACACGGTGGCGAAGGTCATGGCCAACGCCCAGCGCCGCGGCGTGGCCAAGATGGGAATTGTGAATACCAACGCCTATGTACAGTAAGTGAGGGGTGCTCGCGGGGTTGCCGCATGCCGCGCGCATGGGCTGCCGCTGTGACCTGTGGAACGAGGAAATCATGACTTCGAACAATATTCGGGCCTTCGCGGCCGCCCTTCTTTTGAGCGTGGGAACCGTTGCGGTTTCTGGCGCTGTTTTTATGACCCAGGCAGAAGCCGCGGCACGTCCCGCTGTCGGCAAACTGCTCCAGCAGGCCATTGATCTCGCCAAAAGCGGCAGCACGGGCGCTGCCAACAGCAAGGTGCAGCAGGCTGAAGGAGTCGGCGGTTTGACGTCCGGCGATCAGCAGGCGATCGAACAGGTGAAGTCCTTCATCAATGCCAAGTCGGGCAGCGGCGCGACGGGCTCCAAGGCGAAATTCGCGCAGGACTACAACGCCGGTCACTACGCCGCCGTCGTCGGTGCGGACGCCGACGAACTGCGCAAGGCTGGCCAATATGATGGCCAGAGCCAGTTGATCGTGGCGCAGGCCTATTACCTGATGGGCAACTACCCGGAAGCCATTCGGATGCTGAAGGGCATGAGCGGCGACGCCGCCCAGTCGCTGCTGATGGCGGCTGCCGCCAAATCCGGCGATACCGCCGCCGAGCAACAGGCTGCCGAGCACCTCATTCTTGGTGGGCAGACGAAATACTGGACCTATGAATTGGCCGCTGCCGACGGTACGCGCGGCCTGACCGATCATGAGACGCTGGACATCGCGCGTCTGCGCCTGCTCACCGGCAATATGCGCTCCGCCGAGGACTACCAGCTCGGCGCCGAACTGTCGTTGCAGTTCGGCCTGTCCGCCGAAGCCGCCAACTTTGCCCAGAAGGGCGTGGACGCGAAGATGCTGACCGACCAGCGCTCGCAGCGTCTTGTCGGTATGGCACAGGCCGGCGCCGCGAAGGATGTGGCCACGATTGCCGCACAAGCCGCCGCCGCCAAGACCGGTGACGCAATGGTCAAGCTGGGTGAGAAATACACCGGCATGGGCCGTGCGCAGGATGCCATCACGATCATACAGGCCGGTATCCAGAAGGGCGTCACCGACGCCGCCGATGCGCAGATGCGCCTTGGCCAGGCCCAGTTCGCCGCTGGTCAAAAGGACGCCGCCATTCGCACGTTCGGTGCGGTCAAGGGCGATGCCAAGCAGACGATGATCGCGCATATCTGGTCGGTCTACGCGCGCACAGGCAGTGCGCCCAGCGCCTCCCCCGACACGGGCGATACGGCCCCGAAGAAAAACAGAAGGCACTAAAGTTCAGGCAAAGATTCAAACGAAAAGCCGCCGGCGCGCCCGGCGGCTTTTTGCTGTTGGTCTCCTGAATGCGTTTAGAGCTTGCCGGGGCGCGTACCGCTCATCGACGTAAGATAGGCGCGGGCGTCGATGTCCGGCGGCGCGGCAACACCTTTGCCCAGTCCCGGTTGTCGCAATTCCTCCAGCGTGAAACCCATATCAACGTCATAGGTACGGTCGAGCTGATTGCGCAGATTCTGTTCCGCTGCATACCACGCCTGTTTGTTCGCGCCGTCGTGGCAGGTGGACAGCTCGCTTGCGTCGCTCGCCCCCCAACGCCGCTCGACGCATTGGAAGGGATCGAAAGACATCGCAAACAACCGCCGCCGGGCGTCGTCATAGCGCAACGAAACTTGCGATCCGTCGCTGCGCGCATAGGTGATCCGGCACAGAGCGGCCTGCCGGTCATAGGCCGCGAGCAAGTCCGCGACGAGATCGCCACCCTTGTATGTCAGCCTGGGATCGCGCGTCTGGTACATTTTCATGAAGCGCTGCGCCTGATCGCGCAATTCCTTGAAAGCGGTCTTCAGGCGCGCATCGCGAGACGGCGTGGAATAGGTCTCCCAATCACCTTCGGTGCCATAGATGTTCATCGGCAGGCGATCCGGTTGTGGCTGGTTCTCCACGCCGGCGGCGAGCGAAAGATCGACCGCCTCGCCGCGATAATGAAGATCGGCGCAGTTGGAATCCACCATGTCGCTGACTTCTTTAACCGGATCGAATTGCAATTTTCCTCCGGCGAGCGACGCGCGCACGAAATCGTAATAATCGAGATACTGGCCATTCAGCAGGAAGCTGCCATTGGCCCATTGCGAATCGTCCGCCGGGCGGGGTCCATTGCCGAAAAATTGAACCAGCGAGAAGTCGGCAATATCTTTGTTCTGCGGCAGCACCACATGACCGCCTACGAAAACGCCGTCCGCGCGGCGCACGGCTCCCACCAATGTCTGCGGCCGCCAATTCTTGAAGCCCGCGCCCATGCCGGGCCGCGAGCGCACGAAACGGATGTCGTAGAAGCCGCGCGTCATCGAATTATCGGGATGCGCATCCACGTAGTTGATGCGTCCGTCCGGATCGACGCGATAGACGGTCGCGACATGGCCGTTGGGATCATAGACCAGCGTACCGGGGCGGATGGATTTGGGGGTGATCGCGGGTGAGTAAAGATCCGGCACCGGAGAATCCAGTTCGGGGTCCATGCGATACGTGGCCGACGATATCTGGTCGCGTACTTCGTCGAGGAGCTCGTAGCCCGAGATCGATCCGCTCAGCACATCCTTACGTTCGACCACTTCATTGCCGTTGCGCGAATAGCGGATGTCGCGCGAATGGCCGCGGGGTGCGATGACGCTGACATAGGAAAAAGGAAGACCGCGCTTCCAGGCGTAATAAGCGCGCAACACATAGGGAAGGTCGGCACAGTCGGAACGGAAATAAATGCCCTGCGGATCGCTGGCGCGAAACGGATTGCCCACCGAATGCAGGCAGTCGTTCACCGTATGGCAATTGGTTTCGCCGAGTGCGGTCACGAATTCGCCGAATCCGCGCTCGTCGGACACAGCCCAATGATCGTAGCGGACAAGATAGACGCTCGGACTGAACGCTGCGATTGGGGCAGGCGGCGTCGCGGTCGGAACGGGGTGAGGCGCGGGCGCAATCGCGACCCCGGCTGTGGGGGGCTTTTCCGGCAAATCGCCGGCAGCGCCAAGCAACGCGGTCGCAAACGCAGCGACGCCAAGCGCCACGGCCATACTCCGCATTCGTTCCCCCCGAACGCCCATCGCCATTAACGGTAAGCCTTGCGCAAACGCGGTCAAGCATGCGACGCCCTTTAACCATATTAAAACGCGTGCCGACATTTCCGTTATATTGCGGCGAACATCACGAAGCGCATGACATGATGCTGGACGCTGCCGAAATCGAAGCCCTGCTGCTCAGCCTGCGCATATCGGCGGTGGCCGTTCTGTTCGCGCTGCCGCTCGCAATCGCCGCAGCCGCATTGCTCGCCAATCGCCGCTTTCCAGGAAAATCCATTGTCGATGGGCTGCTGCATCTGCCGCAGATCCTGCCGCCGGTGGTGGTGGGCTATCTGCTTTTGGTCGCGCTGGGCACGCGGGCGCCATTGGGCGCGTGGCTGTTGCACAATCTTGGAATCCGGTTTGCGTTTTCCTGGACCGGCGCGGCACTCGCAGCGGGCATCATCACCTTCCCGTTTCAATTGCGCGCCATCCGCCTTTCCATCGAAGCGATCGACGGTGGATTGGGGCAGGCTGCCGAGACGTTGGGCGCGGGGCGTTTCGACCGTTTCCTGAACCTCACGCTTCCGCTCGCTTTGCCGGGCATTATCGCCGGGGCCATTACCGCCTTTGCGGCCTGCCTTGGCGAGTTTGGCGCGATCATCACCTTCGTTTCCAACATTCCCGGTGAGACGCGCACCCTGCCGCTTGCGATCTACAGCGCTTTGCAATCGCCGGGCGGCGAGGCCGAAGCGGCAAAGCTCTCTGCTCTGTCCATTGTGCTGGCGCTGATCGGCGTGACGCTCGCCGAATTCGCCGACCGCCGTGTGCGGGTGTTCGCCGGGCGATGAGCATTTCGGTTCAACTGCGGCAGGATTTCGGCGGTTTCATACTCGACGCGCAATTCGCCATCGACAGGCCGGGCATTACCGCGCTGTTCGGGCCGTCCGGGTCCGGCAAGACGAGCATCGTCAATGCCATCGCGGGCCTTCTGCGCCCGCAGCAGGGGCGCATCGTCATAGGCGATGATGTGGTTCTGGATACGAAATCGAATTTGTTCACGCCGCCGCGCGCGCGCCATGTCGGCTACGTGTTTCAGGATGCGCGGTTGTTTCCGCATATGAGTGTGGAAACCAACTTGCGCTTCGGCTGGCGACGGAGGGCCGTGCGCGCCGATGAAGCCGAATTCGCGCGTGTTGTCTCGCTATTGGGGCTGGAATCGCTTCTGGCGCGACGCCCGCTGAAATTGTCCGGTGGCGAGAAAAGCCGCGTTGCGCTCGGCCGCGCGCTTCTGTCGGCTCCGCGCCTGCTGTTGCTTGATGAACCGTTGGCCGCATTGGATAGCGCCCGCAAAAGCGAGATATATCCTTATCTCGAACGTCTGCGCGACGAGGCCAAACTGCCGATGCTCTATGTCAGCCACTCTCTGGATGAAGTGGCGCGCCTCGCCGATGACATCATTGTCCTGAAAGACGGCCGCGCGATCGCGCATGATCCGGTGTTCGATATGCTGGCGGACCTGCAGTTTTCCGAGTTGACCGGCGCGCCATCTCATGGGGCGGTGATCGATACGCACATCACAGAGCACCGGGTCGAAGATGGCCTCAGCGCGCTTGTCTTCGACGGCGGCGTGTTGCTGGTGCCGCTGCTGAACAGGCCTATCGGTAACCGCCTTCGGGTGCGCATTCGCGCCGAAGACGTTATGCTGGCTGCCGAAGAGCCGCGCGCGATTAGTGCAAACAATGTGCTGCTCTGCAGCGTGACGGCGATCCGTGAAACCGGCACAACACATGTCGACGTGCAGCTTTTGTGCGGCAAAGCGAAGTTTCTGGCGCGGATCACCCGCGCTTCCGCCAAGCGGCTGGCGCTCGCGTCCGCAATGCCCATATTTGCCATTACGAAATCGGTCATCGTCGATCCCCAGACAAGCTAGACGTCACGATATGGTGCGGCCATGCTGGGGCAGCACCGCCATTTTTGGAGACCATCATGCAACTCGTTCCTTTTGCCGACATCGCAGCGTTGCCCGAAAAGGCGAAAGAGGCGTTCGATCGCCTGCCGCGCAAGCTCAACATTTTCCGCATGTGGGCGAACGCGCCGGAGATGTTCGTTTCCGGCCTGCGTTTTGGGGGCAACATTCTGGGACGCCAGAAACTCGGCGCGGATCTGCGCGAGCTGGTGATTCTGCTGGTCGCGAAGATCGAGGGCGGTACCTACGAATGGGTGCAGCATGTGCCCATCGCCAAGCATGCCGGCTGCAAGGACGATCAGATCGCGGCGCTGGAAGAAGGCCGCTTTTCCGGCTCCGCGTTCAATGCAAAGGAAAATTCGCTTCTGCGTTTCGCCGAAGATGTGATCCGCAATGTAAAAGCCAGCGAAGCCAATGTGAAAGACGCCCAGATCCATTTCTCTTCACAGGAAATCGTGGAGATCATCGTCACCTGTGGTTTCTACATGACCATGGCGCGGATGACGGAAACGACACGTGTGGAGATCGACGCGCCCGGCGGCGCAGCCATCGTCACTGAACTGGCGAAAATGCGCTAACCGGGCGCGCGAAAGACCAGGCGCTTGGAGAGGGTGAAGTTGAAGACCAGCCCGATGGCCACCCCCGCCGCGACAGCGAGAAAAGTGTTGTTCAGAGGAGCGGGCGCAAAACGCACCAGCAGTGCATAGCTTCCATAATTGACAAATGCGCCGACGCTGTTCGCGGCCACGAAGAGCAGCCATTCACGCGCCATCGCCGATACGCCAATGGCGGCGTGATCGCGGAAGGTCAGGCTGCGATTGCCCCACCAGGTGAATGTCATCGCCGCCAGAATGGACGCGACACGTGCGCTGAAGGGATCGACGCCGAGTACTCTGGTCAGCAATGCCAGGACGGCTTCATCCACAACGAAGCCGCCGGCGCCGACAATCGCAAATCGCAGGAAACGCGAAGCACGGACGCGCTCGGCCAGTGTCACGGTTTCGTCAATCCCTGGGGGCCGGGAATCGCCAGATAACCCATGCGCTTCAATTCCCAGCGCCCGCGCGTCACGGTGTCGAGGATCAATCCGCTGAACAGCGAGAGGAACGCCAGAATCATCAGTGCCGCGGCGAGCAGGGCGCTTGGCTGACGCGTGACGTAACCTGTTGCGAAGAATTCGCTGATAACCGGAGCGCCGACGATCAGCGAGATCAGCGCCAGCAGCACAAATATGCCGCCAAAGAAAATAAACGGCCGTTCCTCGCGCACAAGAGACACGATAGTGAAAAGAATCTTGAGGCCGTCGCGATAGGTGCTGAGCTTGCTCACCGAGCCTTCGGGACGCTCCTTGTATTTTGTGTCTACCTCGATCATCGGCATCAGCAGGCGTACCGCATGCACCGTGAGTTCTGTTTCGATGCCGAACCCTTCGGCCGTGAACGGAAAAGACTTCACGAAGCGCCGCGACATGATGCGATAGCCTGACAGCATGTCGAACATGCGCACATTGAACATCAACGCGGTCAGCCCGGTCAGCAGCTTGTTGCCCAACACATGGCCGGCGCGATAGGCGTCTTTCGCCGTCGCAATGCGGCGCCCTGTGACGATGTCGTAGCCGCCGTCAATGAGTTGCTGCACCAGCGCCGGCGCGACGCTCGCGTCATAGGTGTCGTCCCCGTCCACCAGCGCATACACATCGGCTTCGATATCCGCGAACATGCGGCGCACGACATTGCCCTTGCCCTGGCGCGGTTCGCTCCGGACGATGGCGCCTGCCTCGGTCGCGCGGGCGACGGTCTGGTCTTTGGAATTGTTGTCGTAGACGTAGATTTCGGCCATGGGCAGCGCGGCGTGGAAATCCTTCACCGTCTGCGCAATCGCGGCGTCTTCGTTATAGCAGGGGATGATCACGGCAATGCGCAGGCTCATGGCTTCTTGTCCGTCAGGCGTTCGACCGGGCAGAATTTATATGGGCCGCCCAGATTGGTTATGATGTCCTGGCACTCAAGATAGCGCATCGCGAGGCCATAGTCGCCAATGGCCTCCACCGCGCGGCCGATCTCATATTCGTTGGCGATCAGGAAAATATCGCCGTGGAAATTGGCCACGCGTTTCATGGTGGCCGCGGTCAACTTGGAGCCGTCCTGCGGCTGGATCATCCAGCCGTCGATGCGCAGAATCGGAATCTGGCGGGGAATGGACGGCGCCAGGAATCCCATCGGCGCCTCGCCCGCCATCAGGATCAACGTGCTGTCGGGGTGGGCAATCGCCGGCATCGCTACCTGGACATAGGGATCATCGACCGGCGCTCGGGGCAGCCAGCCGGGCCGCATCGTCGCCAGTGCCAGTACGCCCAGCACACCGAGCGTGGCAAGCTGCGCCCGCCGCGATATTGGCCAAAGGCCGATAGCGGCTGTCACCAGAATTGGCGAGAGCATCTCCAGCGCCAGAATGTAGCGATAGATCGCGAACACGCCGATCCACGCCACATAGGCCACGCCCGCAAAAGCAAACAGCGCGGCGGCGACGTCAGGCGCGACGAGCGGTGTGCGCGAACGCTTGCCGAAAATCAGAACCGGAATCGATGCCAGCGCGACGAGATAGGCGAGGCAAACGCGGATGTCCGCATATTGCAGATCGTCCGCGACGCGCCAGTCCAGCGTGAACAGTAAGGGATAAAAGGCGATGTGCGTGAAACCGCTCGGAATAAAGCGCAGGTCGCGATAGGACGCGTTCAGCGCCAAAGGCGAATCGAAATATTGGTTGAAGTAAGGAAACAGGGGATTGCCAGTGACGTGATACATGATTAGCCACCACTGCGCTGAAATCAGCGCCAATCCGATGACGCCACCAAGCGCGCCCGCCGCGAACCGCGTGAAGCGGTGTTTCGCATCGCCGGGAAGCGCCAGAAGCGCGGCCGCAAAGCCGAGCGCATAAAT
>DATCFN010000322.1:0-2065 GCA_036509475.1 Rhizomicrobium sp.
GACCCTGGCGATCCGCGCGCGGCTGGCGGCACTGGCTGTGCAAATTTTTTGCGAAATCTGGATGGCGTACCTCGTATTGCACGGCGCGCGCAGCTTCGTCACCGGGATGTGATAGCTGCCATCCTGCGTCCCGCGCTAGGCTCGCGCGCAGGAGGACAGAGCCATGCCGAACCGCAAGACCCTCGACGCCTTTCTGGCGCTCGTCCAGAGCGAGAAGCACGACCAGGCCATTGAGCGCTTCTACACCGACGGCGCGACGATGCAGGAGAATCTGGGAGCGCCGCGCAAGGGCCGCGACACGCTGGTCGCCGGCGAGCGCGCCATGCTGGCCCGGCACAAGGCAGTCCGCACCACGCTCGTTCCACCCGTCTTCGTCGAGGGCGACTTCGTCGTCATCCACTGGATCTTCGAGTTCATGCGCATGGACGGCACCGTCATGCGGATAGAGGAACTCGCCCATCAGCGCTGGGAAGGCGACAAAATCGCCGAGGAACGCTTCTATTACGATCCGGGGCAGATGAAGGGTTAAGCCCTTTGCGTCGGGGGCGCGGGGCGTATAATCGCCCCATGAACGTGACCCGCTTCAATCCGGCCGAAAAGTTCACGCCCGAGGACATGGCGCAGGTCCGCGCACGCTCCGACCTCACCGGATTGCTGTGCGTGGCGCATGCGTGGCTTGTGATCGCGGCGGCGATGGTGATGTTCGCGGTCTGGCCCAATCCGCTGACCTTCATTCTCGCGGTGCTTCTGATCGGCTCACGCCAGCTCGGCATCGCCATCCTGATGCACGACGCGGCGCATGGCGTGTTGACCCGGACGCATTGGCTGAACGAGTGGGTCAGCCAATGGTTCTGCGCCTATCCGGTGTTCAACGACACGATCCGCTATCGCCACTATCATCTGGTGCATCATCGCACGACGCAGCAGCCGGACGATCCGGACTATTCGCTGTCCGCGCCGTTCCCGATCACGCGCACCTCATTCCGCCGCAAGCTCATCCGCGATTTCACCGGGCAGACCGGATTCAAGCAGCGCCGCGCCCAGATCAAAGCCGCGCTCGGCAGACCGGGCGATCCGTTCGCGAAACGGTTTGCAAGTTTTCGCGATAAGCTCGGCGGCCCTATCGTCGCCAACCTGATTTTGCTCGGCATCCTGACCGCGCTGGGCCGCTGGTATTTCTACCCGCTGCTCTGGCTGCTGCCTTTACTGACATGGCAACAGGTCATCACGCGCGTGCGCAACATCGCCGAGCACGCCATCGTGCCGGACAATGACGACGTCTTCCGCAATGCGCGCACGACCTATGCGTCGTGGTGGGAGCGCGCGCTGTTCGCACCCTATTGGGTGAACTATCACGTCGATCATCACCTGCTGTTCTATGTGCCCTGCTATAACCTTCCCATGCTGCACGTGAAGCTGCTGGCAAAGGGTTACGGCCCGCGCATGGAAATCCAGCCGAACTATCTTTCGATCTGGAAGCTGGCGACCTCGAAGCCGGAAAGCGCCGCCGCGCAAACCGCATGAGCCTTCAAACCATTCTGATCTTCGCGGCGATGGAGTTCGTCTATTCCATCACGCCCGGACCCGCGGTGCTTCTGGTATCGGCCTATGGATTCCGCAAAGGTTTCGGCGCGGCCTTTGCGGCGGTTCTCGGCATCGAGACGGGCAACACGATCTATCTTCTGGTTTCCGCCGCCGGTCTTGGCGCGTTGCTGGCGACGTCGGTGCTGACCTTTGAGATCGTCAAATGGGCAGGCGCCGCCTATCTCGTCGTCCTCGGCACATACACGATCTGGCGCGCGGGCAAGACTGCACCCGAAAACGAAAAGCCCCGCGCGCTGAGCCATCCTTATATACAGGCGCTGCTGACCCAGCTCGGCAATCCGAAGACGGTATTGTTTTTCGGTGCGCTGCTGCCGCAGTTCTTGGACACGCATCGCCCGCTATGGCCGCAATATCTGATCATGTGGGCCATCGTGGCCACGGGGGAAACACTCATCGTCGGCGGCTATGGCTGGATCGCGGCGCAAGGCCAGCGCCTGGTGCATCCGCGCTTCGCCGCGTG
>DATCFN010000323.1:0-7537 GCA_036509475.1 Rhizomicrobium sp.
AAAGTCGCCCTCGACAATGGCCATGTCGCCGGCGCGGCGCTGGACGTGTTCGCCGAAGAACCGGCGAAAACAAACATTCTGTTCGGCAACGAGAATGTCGTCGCCACGCCGCATCTTGGCGCCTCCACCACCGAGGCGCAGGAAAACGTGGCGCTGCAGGTAGCCGAGCAGATTTCGGACTACCTGCTGACCGGCGCAATCACCAATGCCCTTAACATGCCCTCGATCAGCGCGCAGGAAGCGCAAAAGGTGAAGCCGTGGATTTCTCTTTCGGAAAAGCTCGGCGCCTTTGCGGGCCAGCTTACTGAGAGCAGCATCCAATCGGTCGAGATTCTCTACGAAGGCACGGCGGCGGAACTCAACATGCGTGCGCTAACGCAAGCCGCCCTCGCCGGATTGCTCAAGCCGGCGCTGCCGGATGTGAACATGGTCAACGCACCGGTCGTCGCCAAAGAGCGCGGCATCAAGGTGAGCGAAACCCGCCGCCCGCGTCAGGGCATCTATGACGGCTATATCAAAATCACCGTCACGGTCGAAGGTTCGACGCGCCGGGTTGCCGGCACCGTGTTCTCCGATGGCCGCCCGCGTCTCATCCAGGTGAAGGACATCAACCTGGACGCCGAGTTCGCGCCGCACATGCTCTATGTCGTGAACGAAGACAAACCAGGCTTCATCGGCAAACTGGGAACCATGCTGGGCGATGCCAAGATCAATATCGCGGCCTTCGCCCTCGGCCGCAGCGCGCCAGGCGAGGATGCCATCGCGCTGGTCGAAGTGGATGGCGGCGTGGATGACAAAACCCTCACGGGCATTCGCAAGCTGCCGCCGGTTAAGATGGCGAAGTCGTTGACGTTCTGATGCGGAGTGCAGGCATGCGATGGATGGCGGTTGTTGCACTCGCGGTGTTGTCCACCACATCCGCCTCGTTCGCAACGCCGCCCGCTGCTGCGCCTGTCAATCCGGAAATCGCCGTCTGCATCAAGGCCGCGGCAGCAACCGATCACGTCGCGCTGAAAGACGTGGACAAGGACGCCTGCGAGTGCGCCACCAAAAGGCTTCACGCCTCGCTCAAGCCCGGCGATTACGCGCTGCATGAGCAGATGCTCGAAGTCATCGCCAGCGGCGCCGACGAAAAAACGTTCAACAAGCAGATGTCGGACATCATGCTGAAACGCGGCATGGACCAGCACGACGTGGACGCGTTCCTCGCCCGCTCCAAGGCCGCCGAGCAGAAAGCGCAGGAGGTTTGCAACCCTTCTCCGCTGCTGACCCCCGATCCGGGCACCCCACCGGGCCATTAAATCCCCTTGCAATCGTGTGGTTCGCGTCCCACCTCATCCCTGTGTCTCTTTTGGGGTGACGGGCATGTGGATGGGGATGTGGCCGGACGGTGCGATTTTCATTCCCTGGTGGATCTGGGCGATCACCTGGACGATCGCCGCTTTATGGGCCAACCGCACCGTCAAGCGGCCGGGCATGTCGCGCGAGTGGTTCTACCGGATTCTCGCGCTCGCGGGCTTCGCGTTCCTGCTGGGCGGTGTTGGCGATTTCAAAAATGGCCATCTGACCTTGGGGCCATGGCCGGGCATCATGGGACACCACATCTGGATGCCGCCGCTTGCGATCGGGTGGACCATGGTAGGCGTCGCATTCGTCGGTTTCGCTTTCGCCTGGTGGGCGCGCATCCATCTGGGAAAACTGTGGTCCGGCTCAATCACCCGCAAGGAAGGCCATCGCGTCGTTGACAGCGGGCCGTACGCCATCGTGCGCCATCCCATCTATACTGGCATTCTCCTGTCGGGCATTGCCACGGCGATCGCCGCCGGAACCTTGCACGCTTACATCGGCGCGGCTTTGTTGATCCTCGCTTACTGGATCAAAGCCCGGCTGGAAGAGCGTTTCCTGCGCGAGGAGTTGGGCACGGCGGACTATGACGCCTATCCCCGCAGGGTGCCGATGCTGGTTCCTTTCGGCCCAAAAGCCGCCTGACTTTTCCGAACCGTTCCCGCTATAAGTGGTCACCGTGCCTGACGGCGATTCCGCCTGCGGGACAGATGATCCGGGTACGGAATAATGAGCAATGTCGCCGTGATCGGCGCCCAGTGGGGCGACGAAGGCAAAGGCAAGATCGTTGACTGGCTGTGCGCGCGCGCCGATGTGGTGGTGCGTTTTCAGGGCGGCCACAATGCCGGCCATACGCTGGTCATCGACGGCGTCACTTACAAACTGAGCCTGCTGCCGTCCGGCGTCGTGCGGCCCGGCAAGCTTGCCATTATCGGCAACGGCGTCGTGGTCGATCCCTGGGCGTTCATTTCCGAGATCGAGAAGATCAAGGCGCAGGGCGTGAAGGTCACGCCGGAGAGCCTGCTTCTAGCCGAGAACGCCGTGCTGATCCTGCCGCTGCATCGCGAATTGGACGAAGCCCGCGAGAATTCCAACAGCCTTCAGAAACTCGGTACCACAAAGCGCGGCATCGGTCCGGCTTACGAAGACAAAGTGGGCCGCCGCGCGCTGCGCGTCATCGACCTCAAGGATTTCGCATCGCTGCCGGCGAAAATCGACCGGCTGCTGGCGCATCACAATGCGCTGCGCCGCGGCAACAATCTGGATGAGATTGACGCGGCAGCCCTGCTCGCGGTGTTGAAAGAGGTCGCGCCGAAAATATTGCCATTCGCGGCAAGCGCGTGGCGGCGGCTCGACCAGTTGCGCCGCGAAGGCAAACGCATTTTGTTCGAAGGCGCGCAGGCCGTTCTTCTCGATATCGACCATGGCACTTATCCTTATGTCACTTCTTCGAACACGGTGGCCGGACAGGCTGCGGCCGGCGCCGGCGTCAGCCCGCGCGACATCGGTTATGTGCTCGGCATCGTGAAGGCCTACACAACGCGCGTCGGCGAAGGCCCCTTCCCGACCGAACAGCAAAACGACATCGGCGAAAAACTTGGGCAACGCGGCGCGGAGTTCGGCACGGTCACCGGCCGCAAGCGCCGCTGCGGCTGGTTCGATGCGGTGCTGGTGAAACAGACCGTCATCACCGGCGGCGTCGATGGCATCGTTCTCACCAAGCTCGACATTCTCGACGCCTTTGAAAATATCCATGTCTGTATCGGTTACGAGTTGGACGGCAACGCGCTCGATCAGCTGCCCGCCGACGCCAACGACCAGGCGCGGCTCAAGCCCGTCTATGAAATCATGGAAGGCTGGAACTGCTCGACCCGCGGCGCGCGAAGCTGGGCTGACCTTCCGGCGCAGGCGGTGAAATATGTCCGGCGCATCGAAGAGCTGATCGGCGCGCCGGTGGCGCTACTCTCCACCAGCCCCGAACGCGAAGACACGATCATGGTCCGCGATCCGTTCGCGGAGCGCTAGGCTTTATCGGCCTGCCGTAACGTCAGCCGTTTGCGCCTCTTGCTCCCTCCGCTTTCTGGCGGCACCCTTCACCTCGACAAAAAATCCAGAGACGGGGACGCGCCATGTTGAAAACAAGATTCACCGAAATGTTCGGCGTCGAAGTGCCGATCACCTGCGGCGGCATGACCCGCGTGGGCAAAGCCGAATTGATCGCCGCCGTGGCGAACGCCGGGGCGCTCGGGTTCATCACCGCACTGACGCCGGGATCGCCGGAAAAATTGATGGCCGAAATCAGAAAATGCCGCGAGATGACGAACAAGCCGATCGGTGTGAACCTCACCATCCTGCCGTCGATCAATCCCATTCCCTATGACGAATACCGCCAGGTGATTATCGAAAGCGGCATCAAGATCGTGGAGACCGCGGGCAACAATCCGCAGCCGCATCTTCCCGCTTTCAAGGAAGCGGGCGTGAAGGTGATCCACAAATGCGTCACTGCGCGCCACGCCGTGAAGGCCGAGAGCATCGGTGTCGATTGCGTTTCCATCGACGGCTTCGAATGCGCGGGTCATCCCGGCGAGGAAGACATCGGTGGCCTTGTGCTTTTTCCGGTCACGACCGCGAAGCTGAAAATCCCCGTCATCGCGTCGGGCGGCATCGCCGATGCGCGCGGCCTGGTGGCGGCGCTGGCACTAGGCTGCGAAGGCGCGAATATGGGCACGCGCTTCATGGCGACGAAGGAAGCGCCGATCCATGAAAAAGTGAAGCAGGCCATCGTCGACAATGACGAGCGCGGCACCGACATGATTTTTCGCACGCTGCACAATTCCTCGCGCGTGGCGAAGAACAGGATCAGCCAGGAAGTCGTCGCCATCGAGAAACGCGGCGGCGCGAAATTCGAGGATGTCCGCGATCTCGTCGCCGGAACGCGCGGCGGCGTGGTCTATGATACCGGCGACACCGATTACGGCATCTGGTCGGCCGGTCAGACGCAAGGCCTGATCCACGACATTCCAAGCTGCAAGGATCTTGTCGCGCGCATCGTCAGCGAAGCGGAGGCCATCATCCGCAGCCGGCTGGACAAAGTTCTGAACTGAAAAACGCGAATTTTGCAGGGCGGCGCGGACATAATTCGCCCGCCCTTCATTTTGCGATTTGTGAAAACGGCAGACATTCCCTCAACCTCGCGCGCAGTATGAGGCGCGTTCCTCCTCCGCATCCTAGTCACGTCCTACAGCGCGGCTTCACGTCCACGATCCACCTTCAGGTGCAATCTCGGCTTCCCCGCGCAAGGCCGTTTTCGGCAGAGATTTGGTGATGGGCTGAGGGTTATGTGCGATTGGGCATTTCATTTCTCCATTTCAAAATGTTGGAAGAAAACAAAAAAGCCCCGGCGTTTCCGCTGGAGCTTTGGTTTGGGCGTAGTTCGAGAACTGCGGGTTTTGTACGCCCCGACCGTCACGCTGTCAAATTAATTATCCTATTCGAGGAATATTTGCTAAGCCGCTGAAATCGCTGTGGAACATAAGCAAAACCGGCGTCAGCCTTTTGTGGTTTGAACATATTCGTTCACAACCAGGGCCAGCGTCACCAGATCGAACAGCATCAAAGCGAGAATCCATGCCGACCATTCCTGCGACAGACGGAATCCCATGAACGCAACGAACCCCGCCAGCACGACAAAAGCCGGGATGAAAATCCAGCGCTTCTCCAAAAGAAGATTGTAGGCAATGCCGGCTTTCAACAGCCCGTGGATCAGCAGATAGGCGATCGCGAAATGGCCGGAGTTGTGCGACAGCTTTGTTGCGCCATGCTGTGCCGCCGACAACATGCGGCTGCCGGGATGCTGTTCCAGCTCCGGCACGATGAACGCGAGAATGACGTCGGCAAGCCTCTGCGTTCCGGCAATGGCGATGAGCAGGCCGAGCGCGGTTTCAATGGCCCCGTCGAGCCCCTTGATCGTCACCGTCACCACATAGCCGAGATGAAAGAGGCCGCCGCCTTTTTTGAACTTCATGGATGTTATCGCGCGCCGAAATAATTGAGCGGACCGTTTCCCTTGCCCAATCCCGGCGCCGTCGCGATCGCGTTCTGCACGAATTCGCGCGCCTTGCCCGTGGCCAGCGGCAGCGACAGACCATGCGCCAGCCCGCAGGCAATGGCCGTGGACAGCGCGCAGCCGGTGCCGTGCGTATGCTTTGTGCGGATGCGCGGAAAGGCATAGACCTCGACGCCGCCCTTCCACACCAGCACATCGTCGATGGTCGCGGCCGTCGCATGGCCGCCTTTGATGAGCGCGGCCTTGGCGCCGAGCGCTATCAGCGCGCGCGCCGCACGCTCTGCCTCGTCGCGATGCGAACGGCCCATGCCGACGAGCGCTTTGGCTTCGGGGATGTTCGGCGTCACCAGCGTCGCCATCGGAAACAGCAATGCCTTCAGCGCGGCCACGGCATTGGCGGCGAGCAGCGTGCTGCCGCTGGTTGAGATCATCACCGGATCCAGAACGATGGGAATTTTGCGTGCGGCTTTCTTTAGCGCGGCTGCGACCGCCTTGACGATGGCGGCCGAGCCCAGCATCCCGATCTTGATCGCGTCCGCGCCGATGTCGGACAGCGTGGCTTCGATCTGCTCGCGCACGATGGCGGGCGGCACGGCATGGATGGCGCTGACGGTCCTGGTGTTCTGCGCGGTCACGGCAGTTACCGCCGTCATCGCGAACACATCGAATGCGCTGGCGGTTTTGATGTCTGCCTGAATCCCAGCGCCACCGCCCGAATCCGATCCCGCGATAATGAGAAGCCGCTTCTGTGCCGTCACGCGGCCGCGTCCTTGATGGCGCCGGCAATGGTGCGCACCACGTCGCGGATTTCACGCTCGTCATCGCCTTCCGCCATGACGCGGATCACCGGCTCCGTGCCGGATTTGCGCACCAGGATCCGGCCCTTGCCGTTCAGCTTTGCCGTACCGGCTTCGATGGAAGATTTGACGCGCGCATCGTCCAGCGGCGCGCCGTTCTTGAAGCGCACATTCTCCATGAATTGCGGCATCGGCTCATAGAGATGGGCCGCTTCGCTCGCGGGCTTTCCGCTGTCGGCGAGCACCGCCAGAACCTGCAGCGCCGCGATAAGGCCGTCGCCGGTGGTCGAGAAGTCGGACAGGATGATGTGGCCGGATTGTTCGCCGCCGATATTGAATCCGCCGGCACGCATTTCCTGAATGACATAGCGGTCGCCGACCGCCGAGCGCGCAAGCTTCAGGCCCTTGCCGGTCAGAAATCGTTCCAGCCCCATATTCGACATCACGGTGCCGACGAGGCCGTTGCCCTTGAGCGTGCCGCGCGCCGACCACGAATTGGCGATCAGCGCCAGGATCTGGTCGCCGTCGATGGTGCGACCGTGTTCGTCGGTCATCAACACGCGGTCCGCGTCGCCGTCCAGCGCAATGCCGAAATCCGCGCGCATCTCGCGCACCTTCGCCGCCATCGCTTCCGGCGCGGTGGAGCCGCAATCCTTGTTGATATTGAAGCCGTTGGGCTCGACGCCGATCGGAAATATCTCCGCCCCCAATTCCCACAACACGGCCGGCGCCACCTTGTAGGCCGCGCCGTTGGCGCAATCGATGACGATACGCATGCCTTCGAGCCGCAGATGACGCGGGAAGGTGCGCTTGGCGAATTCGATGTAGCGCGCCTGGGAATCGTCCACGCGCTTGGCGCGGCCCAGCTTGTCTGGCGCGGCAAGGCCTTCTTCAAGGCCTTCGGACATCAGCTTCTCGATTTCGTTTTCCGTTTCGTCGGAGAGCTTGTTGCCGTCGGGGCCGAACAGCTTGATGCCGTTGTCGTGATAAGCGTTGTGCGAGGCGGAGATCATCACGCCCAGATCGGCGCGCAGCGAGCGCGTCAGCATGGCGACGGCGGGCGACGGCAGCGGGCCGAACTGGAACACATCCATGCCCACGGCGGTGAAGCCGGCGACCAGCGCGGGCTCGATCATGTAACCGGACAGGCGGGTGTCCTTGCCGATCACAACGCGATGGCGATGTTCGCCGCGCGTGAAGATACGCCCCGCGGCCATGCCGACCTTCATGGCGATTTCGGGCGTCATCGGAAAGCTGTTGGCGAGTCCGCGCACGCCGTCGGTGCCGAACAATTTGCGTGTCATGTCAGAGGTGTTCCCTCGGGCGCTTT
>DATCFN010000324.1:0-4544 GCA_036509475.1 Rhizomicrobium sp.
TTGCCGTCGCGATAGGCGGCGAATGCCTCGGCATAGCGCGACTGCGCATGGCGCAGATCGCCCAATACGCTGTCCGCAATTGCCCGGTCGAGCACCGGCACGCGCGGATCGCCCATGATGCGCGCGATAAATCGCTCCGCGTCGTCGAATTGGCCTTCCGCGACGGCCGCCGTTGCCTTTGCCCGCAGCGCCAGGAGTTCGCCGGGGTCGAGTTCGAGCGCGCGATCGGCAAATCCACGCGCCTGGTCCCAGTCGCCGCGTCGCGCGGCAAGGTTCGCCAGATGTGCGAGGGCCTGCGGAAATTTCGGATTGAGTGCGATGGCGCGTTCATGTGAACGCCGGCTGCCCTCGAGATCGCCCACGGCCTCGTTCGCCCAGCCGAGGTTGAAATGCGCCGGCGCGAAATTCGGATCCAGAGAAATTGTCTTTTGAAACGCGGCGACGGATTCAGCGCGCCGGTTCATCTTGGCCAGTTGCAGGCCATAGGCATTGCTCACCAGCGGATCGCCGGCCGCCATCGAAACCGCCAACGCAAGATCGGCAAGGGCATCGTCGTCGCGGCCCTGCTGCTCCAGCCAGAACGACCGCAGATTGAGCAGCATCGGATGCGCGAAACCGTCGGAAAGAGCCTTGCGCGCGATCTCTATCGCGCCCGCTACGTTTGACGCCGCAAGGGCTTCCTGCACCTGGCGAAGGATGGTTGCTTCGCGAACCTGATCCCGGGGCGGTGGTGCGGCGTCGCTCATCAAAGGGCTACTGGCCGATCTCGTTCATCCTGTCGACCCAGGGCTGAAGCACCGGAAGGACAGGGGCCATGAAGGCCTCGTAGCGGCCCCATTGCCCGACGCCGTCGCTGTTGAGGCCGCGCGCGATTTGCGGCGCGCTCGGCGTTGCAATGGCTTCCACCTTCGCCCGCTCGGCGAAATTGTGCATGTCCTTGTTCCACGGAAGGCCGACGAAGTCGCAAATCTCGCGCGTGCGGCGCTCGAAATCCGCAATCAGGTCTTCGTTGCGAACGTCGAGGAGATTGAGCGCAAGCCCCGCGCGATAGGTATCGGCAAGGCGCATGACGGCATCATAGGCGGCGGCGGTGCCTTCCAGCGTCAGGAATTCGTAGGTGAGCGGATGCATCGCGAACAGCCGGCGATAGCAACTGAAAACCACATCGCGCGGATCGCGTGTTGCCAGCAAGATCTTCGCGTCGGGAAACAGTTTGGCGATCAGGGGCAGCCGCAAGATGTTGAAGGGCATCTTGTCGACGAGCACCTTGTCCCGCAAATGCAGGCCAAAGCCGCGCACGTGGCGCCAATAGTGCTGACGATAAACCTCCAGCTCCGCTTCGTCGGCCGATGCTAGTTTGGCCATGCCGTCGGGTGCGTCCATGAAATCGCGGATCGAATCGACCAGTGGGACTTTTTCCTCGAGCGTTTCGACCATCGGATGCGCCGCCAGGACCTGGCCGAGCAGGGTGTTGCCGGAGCGGGGAAAGCCCAGAAGAAACACCAGCTGCGCCGGCGCGTCCGCGGCTTCGGTTGCCGGTCGCTTCCAGGCATCGGCAGGAACCCGCCGGAACTCCGCACCCAGCCGGGTGGTGAGCGCGGAGATTGTTTCGGTTTTCCCGGCGCCGAATTGCGGCGTGAAGAAATCCCGCAGCCCCTTGTTGGCGGTGTTGTAGGCGGCGAGGGCGTCTGTTGTCCGGCCATGCTCGTCGAACACATCGCCCAGCATGCTGCTGGCCGTCGCGTGTTCTTCGGCATCCATTGCGGCATCGTCCAAGACGATGCGCAGCCGCTGCTCGGCTTCGTCCAGCTTGCCTTCTGCGATGTCGGCGGTGGCATGGGCGAAAAGCGCGTTGCTGTCGCGCGGATCGAGCGCCAGGGCATGATCCGCCAGGGACCGTGCGTCCTGCCAGTTGCTGCGCCGGGCGGCAAGCGTTGCCAGCCTTGCAAGGGGACGGGACTGCCCCGCATCCTGCTCGGCCGCGCGCTCATAACAGCGTTGTGCCAGGTCGAGCAGGCCGAGACGCTCATAGGCATAGCCCTTGTTGAACCGCGCCAAAGCCATGCCCGGGGCAAGGCGGATCGCTTCGTCGAAGGCATTGATCGCTTCGGGGATGCGCAGAAGCTTCGTCAGGCATTCTCCGATGGCGTTGTGAATGAGGGCATCTTTCGGCGCCATCGTCCGGGCCTGTTCCAGGTCGGCCAGCGCCTCGTCGAGCCGCCCCTGCGTTTCCAGCCAATAGGCGCGCAGGTTGAGCAGAAGAGGCGAGGCGACGCCGGCGTCCAGGGCACGGCGGGCCATCGCGATGGCAGCCGGGACGTCGCTCAGCGATGTCGTTTCGATCTGCGCCACGGTCGGAATGTCGTTGGTCATGTCTTTGTCCGGCATCGCTGTTATGGGCTCTCGGGCACGGTTTTGGTTGGGGGCACAGTCGTAGTCAATGGCCGGGGCCAGCGCCAGAAGTGCGGGGCGCCAAGGCTAATTTCCTAAAGGCGCGGGGCACAAAAAAAGACGGCGGCCTTTTGGGCCGCCGCCAGTTTGGCTTTTGTCGTTGACGCCTAGTACTTGATGGTCGCGCCGACGAAGATCAAACGACCCAGCGAGTCATACACCTGGGGATAGGTGTTGCCGTTGCCGAATGGCGGCGCCGAAACGCCCAGCGAGTTCGAGTCAACTTCCGGCGGATCTTTGTCGAAGACGTTCGTGACACCAGCGTGGAGGCTGACGCCCTGACGTACCGTCCAGTCGGCCGCGAGGTCGATGTAGCTGTACGAACTGATCGTCGCATCCGAAAGGTCGCCGCAAGGACCACCGCAGGGACCGCTCAGGGTCACGTCGTTGGTATTCGCGTCGAACTTGACGCTGCTCATGTAGCGCCACGAAGCCGACAGATCGACGTCCCACGGAGTGGACCACGTCACGCGCAGTTTGTGACGCCACTTCGGGATCGGCGTGCCGCAAGTCAGACCGAACAGGCCGGCGCAATCGTAGATGTGATCGCCCGGAACCGGTTGGATCTTGAACTGTTGGGTTTCCGTGCCCAACAGATTGAAGGACAGCGAGCCGTTCTGGCCCATGCCCCAATCGTTGAGGTCCGCCGTGTAGTTGGCTTCGACGTCAATGCCGCTGGTCTCTGTCGAACCCGTGTTCACGTTGGTGGCCGTCACGAAACCTGCCGTCGCGCCGGTACCGTAGATGATACCACCGAGAGCAGCAGAACGATGGATCAGGCTGCAGAAGGTCGCGCTGCCGGTCAATGCGCAGTTCGACAAGGTTTCTGCTTCCGGGATCACGCCGATCGAACCGTTCAACTTGATGTCGAAGTAGTCGACCGTCGCCGTGAAGCCTTCGAGGAAGGTTGGTGTGAACACGATGCCGAGTTCACGTGTGTCCGACTGTTCCGGCTTCAGGTCCGGGTTGCCGCCGAAGAAGCCGCCGCACTGGCCCGAGATGCACTGGTTGACGTTGCCGTACTGAGCAGCGGTGACGCCGGTATGGGCGCACTGGGCCGCCGTGAACACAGGCGCTGCGCCCGCGCACGGATCGGTACCACCCCACAGACCAAGCGACTGGGCCGCGAACAGTTCGATGACGTTCGGTGCACGAATGGCGCGCTGGAAGCTGCCACGGATGCGGAAGTCGTCAATCGGCTGCCACTCGGCACCGTACTTGTAGGAAGTCGCCGCGCCCGCCGTGTTGTAGGACGAGTAGCGGTAACCGGCGTTGGCCGACAGGTCTTCGAAGAAGGGCATGCCTTCCACGATCGGAACCCGGATTTCGCCGTAACCTTCCGAGACGTTGTAGCCACCATGCGTGCCGATTGTCGGTCCGCCCTGGCCGGCCAAATCGCCGCTGGAGAATTCCAGATCCGTACGCAGATCCAGTTTTTCCTGGCGATATTCCGTACCGAGAGCGATGCCGACCGGGCTCTTTGCCCACGGAGACTGAATGCCCCATGCACTGAGATCGCCCGTGACGGATGCGCCGGCCACCCATTCCTGGGTCGAGCCTTCCTTCATGCCCGGGACGCCGAGATAGTTGGTCGCCGCTTTCGTCACGCCATTCTGCGAGAAGATGTTCCACGGCACGCAGTTCGGATCGGTACCGTTGACGACCGATTCGCACTCGCCCGTCGCCGGATCGACGCTCAAGGAGTTGTTGATGCGATTGATCGAAAGGTCGTTCAGGTATTCTTCCTGATAGACCGTGGTGCCGTATTGCGCAAAGGCATCGTAAGCCCAGCCGCCGCCAAGGTCACCCTTTGCGCCGATGACCATACGATACGAGGTGTGACGCAGATCGTCCTGGCGGTTGCCGCCTTCGACGTTACGACGACCGATCAGCAAAGGTACCGTAGCGGTGGGGCCGTAACCGGCGGAGGTACAAAGTGCAGCAACTTCCGCCGCCGACAGTTCCGGGTTGTTACAATTGGTATGGAATTCGGTGCCATAGAACGCGCCCGAGGGAGCGATCTGGGCAACCGTGTGGTCGTCCATGAACATCAGCGAGCCGTAGATGTCGGCCATTTTGCTGACTTCGTAGTG
>DATCFN010000325.1:0-20236 GCA_036509475.1 Rhizomicrobium sp.
CGCCCGTCGTGGGATCGGGATATTGCCCGGCATGGATGGTGCGCGTGGCGAAAGCGAGGCGGTTCTTGCCGTCTGTCATTTGTTCAGTCTCAGATGGTTGATGAGGTCGATGCGGGTGATGAGGCCGACGAACTTGTCGCCTTCCAGGACGATGGCGACTTCGTTGCGCGCGAAAATCGGCTGCAGCACATCCATTTTATCGGACACTTGCACGGTCTTCAGTTTCGGCGTCATAGCACAGCGGACCGGATCGCGGAATTGCTGGGCGCGGAATTCGTCATGGCCTTCGACGTGAGAGAGTATGTCGTGCTCGTCGAGAATGCCGACGATGCGCCCGTCCTTCACCACCGGCAATTGCGAAACGTCGCCGCTGCGCATGCGGCTATAGGCGACCATCAGCGTATCGTCCGGCCCCACCGTCACCGTGCCGCCGGTGTCGTGGCTGCGCGCGATAAGATCGGACAGATTGCCTTTCAGGTTGCGGCCCGAAAGCCCCTGCTCGATCACCCAATAATCATTGTAAACCTTGGAGAGATATTTGTTGCCGTTGTCTGGCACCAGAGTCACCACGCGCTTGGCCGTGGCCTGCTCGCGGCAGAAGCGCAAAGCCGCCGCTAGTAAGGTGCCCGATGATGAGCCGCCGAGAATGCCTTCCTTCGACAGCAGGGCGCGCGCCGTCTCCACGCTTTCCTTGTCGCTGATCGCATAGGCGTTTTTGACCAGCGACAGATCGCAATTGGCCGGAATGAAGTCTTCGCCGATGCCTTCGATGGTCCACGACCCGGCTTCGACCGTTTTGCCGGTTTTGATGAGCGGTGCCAGAATCGAGCCTACCGGATCGGCCAATATCATCTGCGTCTGCGGCGAGACACGCGTGAAGAAGCGGCCAATGCCCGTCATGGTGCCGCCACTGCCGACGCCGACCACGATGGCGTCGACATTGTGATCCATCTGCTCCCAGATTTCCGGCGCGGTGCCGTCTTCATGCGCCTGCGGATTGGCGGGATTGACGAACTGGTTGACGAAGAAGCCGCCGGTTTCGTTCGCGATGCGCTCCGCAACATCCTGATAATAGTCGGGATGGCCCTTGCCGACATCGGAGCGCGTGATCTGCACTTCCACGCCCATGGCACGCAAATGCTGGATTTTTTCGCGCGCCATCTTGTCGGGCACGACGAGCAGAAGCCTGTAGCCTTTCAGGATGCCGACCTGTGCGAGGCCGAGGCCGGTATTGCCGGCGGTCGCTTCCACGATCAATCCGCCGGGCTTCAACCGGCCGTCCTTCTCCGCCGCTTCGATCATCGACTTGCCGATCCGGTCCTTGATCGAGCCGCCGGGATTCTGGTTCTCCAGCTTGACGAAAAGCTGGCAGGGGCCGGTATCGAAATGCGTCAACTCCACCATGGGCGTGTTGCCGATAAGGTCGAGCGCGGATTTGACGGGCTTGGGTGCGGGCATGACTGCCTCTTGCTGTTTGCGCCGGGAACATAGCCGGGCACGCACCCCAAAAGCCATTGCCGAAGCGTCCATGATCGCCGCAATAAAGAGGCGCATTCGGCACTGTTATTGTTCGCGAATTTCCGTTATGCCGCAGCTTCGCTATGATTATCCGTCAGCCCGAAAAGAGGCGCGTTTGCGCGACATTCTGAAAGACCTTGAACGCAAGATTCTGTGGCTCTCCGCCTGGACGATTCACAACGCCAATCATCTGCGCAAGGAAGAAGACGTCGTGAAGGTCGGCGGCCATCAGGCGTCCTGCGCCTCGATGAATGCGATTCTGGCGGCGCTCTATTTCGCGGTGCTGAAACCGGAAGATCGCGTCGCGGTGAAGCCGCATGCCTCGCCGGTGTTTCACGCCATTCAATATCTGATGGGCTTGCAGACGCGCGCCAAGCTGGAGGCGTTTCGCGAATTTGGCGGCGCGCAATCCTATCCCTCGCGCACCAAGGATATCGACGATGTCGATATTTCCACCGGATCGGTGGGGCTGGGCGTGGCGATGACGGCGTTCGCATCGCTGACACAGGATTATCTCGCCGCGAAGGACATGATCGACGCGAACAGGCTTGGCCGTTTCATCGCGCTGGTCGGCGATGCGGAGATGGACGAAGGCAATATCTTCGAATGCCTCGTCGAAGGCTACAAACATTCGCTGCGCAATACATGGTGGATCATCGACTATAACCGCCAGAGTCTGGACGGCGTGATCCGTGAAGGGCTGAAGCCGAAATTTGAAGGCGTGTTCCGCGCCTTCGGCTGGGACGTCGTCACGTTGAAATATGGCCGCATGATGGAAGCGGCCTTCGCGCGGCCCGGCGGCGAGGCCTTGCGCGACTGGATCGACAATGCGCCGAACGATTTGTATTCCGCACTGACCTTTCAGGGCGGCAAGGCATGGCGCGCGCGGCTGCACGCCGATCTCGACCGCCAGTCGCCCGTGGGACGGCTGATCGATTCCTATGACGACGAGCAGTTATCGGCCTTGATGTGCAATCTCGGCGGGCACGACATCGACCTGCTGGTCGAGACGTTCAACGCCATCGATCACGACCGGCCCGTCTGTTTCATCGCCTACACGATCAAGGGCATGGGCCTGCCGCTGGCGGGGCATAAGGACAATCACTCCGGCCTGATGACGCCGACGCAAATGGCGGAGTTCCGCACGCGCATGAATGTGCGCGAGGGCCATGAGTGGGATCTGTTTGAAGGCCTGACGCATGACGAAAGCGCGTTGCGCAAATTTCTCGACGCCGTGCCGTTCTATGCCAAAGGCCGCAGGCGTTTCGAGGCCGCGCGGATTGAGCCGCCGAAAGAACTGCCGCTGCCGAGCGCGGCGGAAATCTCCACGCAGGAAGGTTTCGGCCGCATCCTGTTCGATCTGGCGCGCGAGCAAACGGAATTCGCGCGGCGCATCGTCACCACATCGCCGGACGTGACCGTCTCCACCAATATGGGCGGCTGGGTGAACCGGCGTGGTGTCTTCGACCGCGCGGAAGGCGCGGACCGTTTCAAGGAAGAGAAAATCGCCTCCACCTATCGCTGGACGCAAGGACCGCAAGGTCAGCATATCGAGCTGGGCATCGCGGAGAACAATCTGTTCATCGTGCTGGCCGCGCTGGGCTTGTCGCATTCGCTGTTCGGCGAACGGTTGATCCCCATCGGCACTTTATATGACCCGTTCATCGCGCGCGGCCTCGATGCGCTGAACTATGCCTGTTATCAAAATGCGCGTTTCATTCTGGTGGCCACACCGAGCGGCATTACTTTGGCGCCGGAAGGCGGCGCGCATCAATCCATCGGCACGCCGCTGATCGGCATGGCGCAGGATGGGCTCGCCAGTTTCGAGCCCGCCTTCGTGGACGAGCTTGCCGAAATTCTGCGCTGGTCGTTCGACTATGTGCAGCGCGATGGCGCGAAAGACGAAAGCACCAAAGGCTGGCTGCGCGATGAGACCGGCGGTTCGGTTTATCTGCGCCTTTCCACCATGCCGCTCGAACAACCCAAGCGCGCGCTGGACGAGGATTTGCGCAAACACATTATCGATGGCGCCTATTGGCTCCGCCCGCCGGGACCGAACTGCGAAATCTGCATCGCCTATCAAGGTGTGATCGCGCCCGAAGCAATCAAGGCGGCGGGCTTTCTCGCCGAGGATCGCAACGATGTCGCGGTGCTCGCCGTCACGTCCGCCGATCGGCTGAACGCGGGCTGGCAGGCGGCGTCACGCGCGCGCATGAAAGGCGAAGCACCCGCGCAATCGCATATCGAAAACCTGCTCGGCGACCTGCCCGCCTTCACCGGCATCGTCACGGTGATCGACGGACATCCGGCCACGTTGTCATGGCTCGGCGGCGTGCGCGGCCATCGTGTGGCGTCGCTTGGCGTCGAGCATTTCGGGCAAACAGGGCGCATCGCGCAACTCTACGAGCATTACGGCATCGACACGGCGGGCATCCTGCGCGCAGCGCAGGCGCTGGTGAGTGGACGGCCGATCCGCTATCTGCGGGCCGTTTCCTAAAGGTTTCGCGCGCGGAGGCTCGGAGACGCGGAAGAAAAAGCTCACGCAGAGGCGCAGACGCAGAGTTCTTTTTCGACTTCGAAAGTAAGGTGAAGTTCTTTTGGCCGCCCGGCCGGAGGAATTTGAAAAGTCGCGCAACTCTTGGCGGCCAGGCCAGAACTCTGCGGCTCTGCGTCTTTGCGTGATTCCCCTTTTTGCTTTCCGCGTCTCCGCGCCTCCGCGTGCTTTCCCTTTCGCGAAGCAATCTGATTAGATACACCAAAGATATTCAGGGAGAGCATCATGAAACGTCTTGAAGGCCGCGGCACCGTCGTCACCGGCGCGGGCAGCGGGATTGGCCGCGCGACATCGAAACTGTTCGCATCGGAAGGCGCCAGTGTTTTGTGCTTCGACAAGACGGATGGCGTCGATGAAACCGTCGCCGCGATCAAGGCGGCAGGCGGCACGTCGATTGCGATGAAGGCCGACGCCTCCAGCGAGGCCGATGTTTCCAAGGCCGTCGATACCGCCGTGAAAGAGTTTGGCCGCCTCGATGCGCTCTATGCCAATGCGGGCATCAGCGGCGGCGGCGATCCGCCGTTCTTCGAACTCACCGCCGAACATTGGCGCAAGATCCTCGACGTGAACCTGATCGGTGTCTTTCTCGCCATCAAACATGCCAGCCGCGTGATGGTGCCCAACAAAAAAGGCTCCATCATCTGCACCGCGTCCGTCGCGGGCATCCGTTCCGGCGCCGGTCCTGGCCCTTACAGCGCCAGCAAAGCGGGCGTCATCAATCTCGTCACCACGGCGGCGAATTTTCTTTACGGCACGGGCGTGCGCGTGAACGCAATCTGCCCCGGTATCATCGAAACCGGTATGACCAAGCCGATCTTCGACCGCGCCCGCGAACGCGGCACGGACAACAAGATCGGCCAGCTCAATCCGCTCAAGCGCTACGGCCACCCCGAGGAAATCGCGGGCGCGGCATTGTTCCTGGCCAGCGATGACGCGTCCTACGTCAACGGCCATGCGATACCGGTGGATGGCGGGTTGTCGAGTTCGCTGCCCGTCACGGGGCGCGGCTGATGCGCGGCGCTCTTCTGGGAGGCGCGGTTTTGGTATTCGCCATCGCGCCGGCATGCGCCGCCGAAATTGCCGCGCCCGGCGCACCGAAAGTCACGTTCGAAACCGTCGCGAAGACGAACACCACGATCATCGGTCAGAATTTCTCGATTCCGCAGAATCCGAATGTGGTGGCGACCATCGCGACGTTTCCGCCCGGCGCCAGCCTTCCCATCCATCGGCATCCTTATGCGCATTATGTCTATGTGCTGGACGGCGTGCTGACGGTGACGAACGCGCAGACCGGGCAGGTGTTCACGGTGAAGAAGGGCGATTTCATCGTCGAGATGGTGAACACCTGGCACACTGGAAAAAACAACGGCACGGTGCCGGTGCGCCTTCTCACGATCGATCAGTTTCCCGCCGGCGTGACATCGAACGTCGAATTTCCGGCCGCGAAATAAACGTCAGGCCTTCGCGCGCGCCGATTTTCTGGGAATGTCGAGCGACAACGCGCCCGCGGTCTTTTCGTTTTCGACCCGCACCTTCGTCGCCTCCTCGTCGTAGAGGAACGACGTGAGCGCATAGCGTTTGCCCGCCGTCACCACGCCATCGCCATGCAACAGCGAGGATGAATAGACGCAGGCACCGCCTTTCGGCGGCTTGAAAGCCGGCGGTCCATATTCGGGAAAGTCCGTCTCGCCGCCTTCGAAATCGCCATTGAGATTGATCGACACGGAAAAGCGGCGATGGGCCGTTGCCCGGGATGTGTTGTCGCGATGCGGTGGTAAAACGCTGGCCTCCGCGGAAGATGAGATGACGTTACGCTCCATGCGCGTGGCGCGAAACTGATAGGCTTTCAGCACTTCGGGAAGAAGCCGGCGCTGCACGCGAATCTGGATAGCCTGAATGAGCGCCTTGTTCTCGATGGCATAGTCACCATGGCGCGTATGCTTGTCGTAAAGCGCTATAAGCCCGTCGCACAATTCCGTCTCGAATATATTGTCGAGCATGATGACAGGCGCCGCCCGCGCGAAACCGGTAACAAGCGCCGCGGGCGGCAGCGATTTGAGATAGCCGAACAGCGCCGCCTGTTCGCTGCCGTCGGCCTCGAACGCAAAGATGCGCAGCACGCGCAGGTTGGGGCCGATCACCGCCCAGAACCGGCGCATGGACACATTGCCCTCGCCCGCTTTCAGGTCCGCCGGCAGCGCGCCATAGAGCCGGCCCACAGTCCCGTCGAAATCGAACAGGTAGCGGATGCCGGGAAGCTTCGTCTTCACACGCTTTTCGTTGTCGTCGCCGCGATCCATCGTGACGCCGAAAAAACTGAACCGCGCATCGTCGAACAGCGCACGTTCGGCGGCGACGCTTTTCAGCGCGCGCTTGGCCAACGGGTCTTTCGACGAGGCAAAGAAACACAGCACCAGATAGCGCCCGGCCGCCGCGTCCAGCGCGTAGTTCGGATGATCGCCGGAACGCTGATGAAACCACGGCGCATGTTCGCCGGGCTGAAGCTCAACATAGGGACGCGTGCCGCCGGCCAACCGTCAATAGCCCATCAGCCGCGCATAGCGGTCGCGGTGATAGGAGGCGCCGCCGAAACTGGCTTCCGCCGCGCGAGCGCGCTTGAGATAGAGCCCCGCATCATGTGCGTCGGTCATGCCGATGCCGCCATGCATCTGCACCATCTCGTTCGACACCAGATGATCGAGTTCGCTGGCCTTGGCCTTGGCAAGCGAGCACAGCGCGGGAATATCGTTCGCGTTCTTGTCGATGGCGGCCAGCGCAGCCTCGACGCAGGAGCGCGTCAGTTCCAGATCGGTGAACATCTTTGCGGCGCGGTGCTGCAGCGCCTGGAACGTGCCGATTACCTGGCCGAATTGAACACGGGTCTTCAAATAATCCAGCGTCGTCTCGAAGCTCTGCGTCGCGGCACCCAGCATTTCGGCGGCGATGGCGGCGCGGGCACGATCCAGCGTGGCTTCCAGCACGTCGAAACCATTGTCCACCGAGCCCAGAACGGCGCCGGCCGGCACGTCCACATTGGCGAATTCCAGATTGGCGACGCCACGGCTGTCGACACTTTTGAGTTTTGTGCGCGTTAATCCGCTCGCATTGCCCGGAACGAGGAACAGCGTGATGCCGCTTTTGTCGCCCGCTTTGCCCGCTCTGCGCGCGGCAACGACCAGAAGATCGGCCGCGCCGCCCTCCATCACGAACACCTTCTTGCCGGTGAGCGAAAAGCCGGAGCCGGCTTTCTTCGCGGCCAGCGCGAGCTTCTCCGGCGCGTGATGCGGGCCTTCATCCACGGCCAGCGTGGCGATGGCCTTGCCTTCCGCAAGCTTCGGCAACCATTCTTTTTTCTGCGCGTCGCTGCCGGCGAGCAGCAATGCCGTCGTCGCCGTCGCGGTCGCCAGCAGCGGCGACGCTGTCAGCGTGCGGCCCATTTCTTCCAGAACCAGGCCGAGCGTCAGATAGCCAAGGCCCGAACCGCCGAATTCCTCGGGGATGAGGATACCGGCCCAACCCATTTCGGCGATTTCCTTCCACGCCGCCTTGTCGAAGCCATCATCAGCGCCGCTGTCGCGCATCTTGCGGAAGGCGGTGACGGGCGATTTCTCGCTGACCCAGCTCTTGGCCGCATCGCGCAGCATGGATTGTTCTTCGTTCAGCACAGCCATAAGACACCTGTTCCATTTTCAAAAAACGAATTGCGAGTTGCGAGTGGAAGAGCGGCCATTTTCTGTTCGCCACTCGTTACGTCGCTTTTCATTGATGATCCAGCAACCCCAAAATCCTCTTGGCGATAATGTTGTTCTGGATTTCCTGCGTGCCGCCGTAGATCGTCACGGCCTTGCCGCCGAGCCAGGCGCGGACGGATTCGATTTCCTCGCGCGAGAAGCCCTCGCCTTCCCAGCCTAGGCCATTCGCGCCCATGATCTCGATGAGCAATTCGGCGCGTTCCTGCTGCAATTTCGAGCCGGCGTTCTTCATGATGGACGTCGTGGCGCTGGGCCCCATGTTCGATTTCGCTTCGGCCTGTGCGCGCGCGATGGTGAGCGCGAAAGCGCGGGCATCCATCTGGTGCGCGGCGATGCGGGCGCGCAAGTCGCGATCGGCGATGCGGCCGCCTTCGTCCGTGCCGACATAATCTTTCGCGATTTCATCGACGCCGCGCAGGGCGCCGCCGCGGCCCGCGCTGCCGCCGCCGCTGCCAAGGCCAGCGCGCTCGAATTGCAGCAGGCGCTTGCCGATGGTCCAGCCGCCATTGAGCGGACCCATCAGGTTTTCCTTGGGCACTTTCACATCCGTGAAGAAGGTTTCGCAGAAGGGCGAATTGCCGCTGATCAGTTTGATCGGCCGCGCTTCGATGCCCGGCGATTTCATGTCGATCAGCAGGAAGGAAATGCCTTCGTGCTTCTTGCTGTTGTCGGTGCGCACGAGGCAGAAGCACCAGTCCGCGAATTGCGCGCCGCTGGTCCAGACTTTCTGGCCGTTGACGATGTAGTGATCGCCCATGTCCACCGCCTGCGTGCGCAGCGCGGCGAGATCGGAACCGGCATTGGGTTCGGAATAGCCCTGACACCAGCGCACCGTGCCGGTGACGATGCCCGGAACGTGCCGCGCCTTCTGCTCGGCGTTACCATATTCCAGAAGCGTCGGGCCGAACATCATTACGCCCATGCCGCCGATGGGATTTTTCGCGCCGATACGGTTCATCTCCTGCGTCAGCACGCGCGCTTCGGCGGGCGTCAGTCCGCCGCCGCCATATTGTTTGGGATAGGCCGGCGTGCCCCAGCCTTTGGCGCCCATGCGCTCGGCCCAGAGTTTCGCATCGCCCGACAGCGTGATGCCCGCCATCGCCGTCATCGAGACGTCCTTGTCCTTCAGCGAAGCCGGGAAGTTTTCCGCCAGCCACGCGCGCACATTGGCGCGAAAGGATTCAAGTTCGGGATTGAGTTTCTCTGCTGCCGACATGTTTCCTCCTTCAGGCGAATGGCGTTTGTTTTCCATTCGCCACCCACCATTTGCTCACTGGTGATCCAACAACCCCAAAACCCGTTTCGAGATCACGTTCAAATTCACTTCCGACGTGCCGCCTTCGATGGAATTGCCCTTCGAGCGCAACATGCCGCGCATCGCCGCGGTCTCGGCGGGCGTGAAACCTTCGCCGTCCCAGCCAAGGCCCTGCGTGCCCATCGCTTCCACCATCAGCTCGCAGCGTTCCTGATTGAGCTTCGCCGCGGCGTATTTGATGATCGACACGGCCGGGCTTGGGCCCTTCTGCGCCTTGCTCTCTTCTTCGACCCGGCGAACCGTGAGCGCGAAGGCGCGTGCTTCCATGCGGTGCTGCGCGATGCGCGCGCGCAGATCGGCATCGGCAATCGCGCCGTCTTCCTCGCCCACATAGGATTTCGCCACGTCTTCCAGTTCGACTCCGGTGCCGCCGCCAAAGCCGCCGGAGGAGATGTTCTGACGTTCATACTGCAGAAGACGCTTGGCAATTTCCCAACCGCCATTGAGTTTTCCGACCATCTGCTTCTTGGGCACCTTCACGTCGGTGAAGAATGTCTCGCAGAACGGCGACTGACCGCTGATCAGCTTGATCGGCCGCGGCTCCACGCCCGGCGACGCCATGTCGAACAGGATGAAAGAGATGCCTTCATGTTTCTTCGTCGTGTCGGTGCGAACCAGACAGAAAATCCAGTCGGCATGGTCGGCGTAACTCGTCCACACTTTCTGGCCGTTGATGAGGAAGTGATCGCCCTTGTCCTCGCATTTGGTTTTCAGCGAAGCCAGATCCGATCCCGCGCCCGGTTCGGAATAGCCCTGGCACCAGCGGATTTCGCCGCGCACGATCCTGGGCAGAAATTCTTTCTTCTGTTCTTCGTTGGCATATTCCAGAAGCACCGGCCCCAGCATCCAGATACCGAAGGAGAGCAGCGCGGGCCGCGCCTTGATGCGCGCCAGTTCCTGCGCCAGCACCTTGGCCTGGTCTTTCGACAATCCGCCGCCGCCGTATTCCCTGGGCCATGCCGGCGCGGTCCAGCCCTTGGCGCCCATGCGCTCCAGCCACAGCTTGCCCTCGGGGTTTTTGAACACCGCCTTGCGGCCGCCCCAGATGGAATTGTCCGTATCGTCGGTGATGGCGATGCCGCTGTCGCCCCGCATGGAAGCAGGGCAGTTGGCCTCCAGCCAGGCACGCGTTTCGCTGCGGAAAGTCTCCAAATCGCTCATCTTCGTTCCCATACCGATCATTCGATTCCAGCATCAAAAGGACGCTCTGGCTAGGGTCTTTCTCGTGCGCCCTTTGCAATCCGCGCCTCCGCGGCTCCGCGTGCAAAAATGTGTTCACGCGAAGACGCGGAGACGATGCCTCGACTGACGGCAAGCTCTTCGCGAGCAAGCGAAGTTGCGCTAAGGATCATTCATGAATTTCATCAGCGACAATGCTTACGGCGCGTCAGCGCAGATTTTGGCGGCGCTGGGTGCGGCCTCGGATGGCACCGCGCCGTCCTATGGCGACGACGCCCTGACCGCGCGCGTGACCACGCGCCTGTCCGTGATTTTCGAGCATGAACTCGCGGCCTATCCGGTGGTGACGGGCACGGCCGCGAATTCGTTGGCACTGGCGACGCTGTGTCCGCCCTATGGCGCGATTTTCTGTCACGCGGGAAGCCACATCGCGGTCGATGAATGCGCGGCGCCGGAGTTTTTCTCGGGCGGCGCGAAGCTGGTCCTGCTGGAAGGCGCGGGCGGCAAGATCACACCCGCATCGATCGAGGCCGCGCTACCCCGCTTTCAGAGCGGCGTACACAGCCCCAAAGCCAGCGCCATCAGCATCACGCAGTCCACCGAACTGGGCACGGTCTATAGCCTGGACGAGGTTGCCGCCATCGGCGCCTGCGCCCGCAAGCACGGCATGGCGCTGCACATGGACGGCGCGCGCTTCGCCAACGCGCTGGCGCATCTCAAATGCGAACCGGCCGACATCACCTGGAAGGCCGGCGTCGACGCACTGTCCTTCGGCGCCACCAAGAACGGCGCGCTCTGCGCCGAAGCCGTCGTGCTTTTCGACACGGCGCGCGCGCAGGAATTTGAATATCGCCGCAAGAAAGCGGGTCACCTGCTTTCCAAGATGCGATTCATCTCGGCGCAGCTCGACGCCTATCTCGACGGCGATTTGTGGCTGAAGCAGGCGGCGCAGGCCAATGCGCTGACGCGCAGGCTCGCCGATGGATTGCACGGCGTTGCCGGCGTCTCGCTGGCCCATCCGGTACAGGCCAATGAGGTGTTTGCATGGATGCCGGCGGCGATGGCCGCGCGGCTGCATGCCCGGGGCGCGCAGTTCTACGACTGGGAGATAGCGCCGGACGGGCGCATCATGGCGCGGCTGGTGCTGTCTTTCGCGACGCCGGAAAAAGACGTGGCCGCGTTCGTGGACGCCGCGCGCGCATAAAAGAAGCACGCGGGGCCGAAGCGCCGCGTGCGATTTTCTTTCGACCGTGAAACTAGATGCGGCCGATGAGCGACAGCGTCGCCGTCTGGTTGATGCCGCCCGTGCCGCCTTCGCCGCGGACGTAATCGTAGTTCAGGCCGATCGACCATGCGCCGGTCGTGACCGCGAAGCCGCCGCCGGCAACGAGGTTGCCCTTGGCCGGATCCGGACCGCTGATCGTGAAGGTCGGATTGGGCGTGCTCACGAAATTGGCCCGCAGCTTGGTCGCGCCGTCGATGAAATCGTAGCGATAGCCGGCGCGCAGTTCCGGCTGCACGAAGAACGAGCCGAAATTCAAATCCTGGCGCAGATCGGCGCCCGCAAAGGCGCGCAGCGAGCTGGCGTAGTAAGGCTGCACATTCAGGTCGAAGCCGTCATCTGCGTTGGTCGTGACCTTGTTGTTGCTTTCCTTGTAGCCCTCTTCGCGCATGGTCAGGCCGTCGACGCTGATCTGCGGAATGAAGACCGTGCCGCCGACGTTGTAGATCACGCCGGTCGTTGCACCGCCCGCGAGCAGCGCCGCGCCGCGCTTGCCTTCGGCGGTGCGGTCGGTGACGTCAACGGTCGTGCCCGCACTGTTCACGGTCGGAATCACGAGCGAACGCTTGCCGGTGAGTTGGCCGTATCCCGCGCTCAACTGCGAATCGAAGAACAGCCCCTTGCCGCGCCAGTCGGTATAGCCGGTCAGCATGAACCATTCCGATGTGGTCTTGCTGGTGCGCGGTGCTTTTTCCGATGTACCGCCGGAGAAGAACGTGAATGCGGCGCCGTAACGGCCGGCGGACGGCGCACCGCTGTCCATGCCCATCACAAAGCCGAAGCCGGTGTTGGAATAGCCGCCAGCCGCGATCTGGTTGCTGATATTCAGGCGCTGGACGAATTCCTGGCCCCAGATCGTGGTATCGCCGTCCTGACCGGCATACATGCGCAACTCACGCTGACGCGCGGCGACCGGGCCGGTGGCCTGATCGGTGATCGAAATGGCAATCGCGCGCGATGCGCCGGTCACGTCGGGGGCGAAGGACGTATAGATACCCTGATAAATTTTCTGACCCTGTGTTTGCACATCAGCCCCGGTAAGCCCCGTACCGGCAGCGATGACGTCAGCGCCGAGCACGCTGTCCTTTGAGAGCGCGGCATTGGCAAAGGTAAACATTTTGTTTGCATAACCCGTCAGACCGAGGCCTGGCGTGCCGTCTGCATTGGTCGGCCCTGGACTTTTAGGCGACAATTCCAGCACGAGTTGCGAGTGCGACGAACCATTCGGCGATGCAGAACACGCAGAAACGCCCGAGATGCTCGTGTTGACCGAGCAAAGACCGCCTTCAAATAAGAAAGGCACAGTGTTGTCGACTGCCTGCGCAAGCCTATCGCCGTTCAAGACCTGCAGCTGCCCCGCTGGCGCATCAAACACAACGAATTGCGAGGGCAAACTTGTTTGAGATGAAACAAAGCTGCCAAAGGTGAGATTTACGATCGCATTGGAGCTAATGTTGATAGTCCCACTAGCCTGCACAATAGGCTGGGCGTTCTGAGCCAATGCATAGTTAAAAGGTTGTGCGACTGTGAGGCCAAGGATACTACCATCCGTCACTCTTAGATTCCTGACAACCAGCCCAGGATCGGTAGAGGAAGACAAAGTAGATCCAGCGGGAATTACACCGCTACCTGTGCCCTGCGACGCGCTTCCTGTGAGACCACTATTGGTCACGTTCAGTGTCGCGCCGTTCTCGACAGTTACGTCGACCTGCCCAGTCAACTGTTCAAGCACGTTACCGCTCACAACCGCGCGCGAGCCGTTAACGACCAAGGTGTCGTGACCACCGTTGACGCTGCCGCCGAAATTGATGTTGCCGATGATCGAAGCGTTCGTCGTCGAAGAGCTCAGCACCGTGATGGTATCGTTCGAGGCGCCGAGAGTGACATCACCGACGATATTGCCGGTGTTCATCAATGTGATGTCGCCCGACGCCGAGCCTAAATTAATCGCTTGCGCAATATTTGACCTGTTGTTCAGCGCCGTCGAACTCGCGGTGATCGAACCGCTGTTGTTGATGTTGAGCAGTGTGCCGGACTGATCAACGATCGCGGTCGCGGTGTCCGAGGCAATCGTCGGGTCGGACGTTACCGCACTGGCGGAGATCGTTCCGCTGTTGTTGAGCGACGGCAGGTTGCCGAATTGCTGGATATTGATGGCGGTCGCGGTGCCCGGCGTCAGGCCGGAAACCGAAGCGCTGATGACGCCCGACCCGCTTTCGTTCGAGTTGATGAGCGCGGCGCCCGCGGCGGTGCCACCGACGGCCGCCGGTGACGCGGTGCCGTCGACATTTGCCACGCCGTTGACCGGATTGACGATCGCATAGTTGCCGATGGTCAGCGCGCTGGCAGTGGTGACTCCGCTGCCGTTCTTGTCGGTGGTCGAGGTCGCGCTGATCGTGCCGGAGTTCACGATGCCGTTGGTGAAGGTGGTCGTATTGCCGGTGCTGGCGCCGCTGAGGGTGGCGCCGAGCGAACTGTCGTCCACATTGTTGGGCACGCCCGAAATGGTGCCGCGGTTGAGCAAGCTGACATTGCCCCACACGCCTTGCGCGTCGTTGGTGGATCCAATGACGATCGGCGCGACCGTATTGGTGCCGGTCAGGTCGCTGAAGCCCGGCACGATGTTCAGTGCGGCCGCGGTGCCCGTTGTTTCGAGGGTGGCGCGGATCGTGACCGAATCGGCGCTGCTGATCGGGCCGTTGAAATAGAGGCCGCCCGTGACATTGTTAGCGATGATCATCGCCGAACCGGCTTCCGGATTCGGCTTGGTGGTCACCGGCGTTGCCGTGCCCAGCGCCTCGATGGAGCCTTCGTTGATGATCTGACCGTTGATCTGTCCCAGAACGACGACGCCCTCCGCGCTGGCGCCGGTGCTCGTCACCGAACCGCCAGGCTGAAGATTGAGGTTCGCCAGGCTCGTGGCGCTGCCTAACGTGCCGTCCACTTCAATGCCGGTAACGATTACGCCCGGCGTGGTCGCGGTGAGGCTGGTGGCCTGGGTGGAGATCGCGCCAGCGTCAACAATATCTCCGAGCACAGTATAGCCCGTCGTCACATGGACGCCGTAAGAACCGTCGCCGGCGACCTGGAGCGTCGAACCGGAGACAAGGTTCAGGGCCGTGATCCTGCCGTTGTTCAAGGTGGTGTCGTCAACCAATCCGGTGATCGTGGTGCTGGCGGGCGAGATCAGCGGGTTGCCGAACAGGATGCCGGTTTTGTCGGTGCCGGTCCCACTCAGATTGACCTGGCCGAAGCTGGTGACTTCCGTCGAAACCGCATTGCCGTTCGCGTCCACGGAATCGGCCTGGATGCCGACGGCGTTGGGCGTGCTCTCAAAGGTGATCTGGTTGGTGGTCGCGCTGAGATACACGCGGTTGCTCGAATTGATCTCGACCGCCGGCGTGGTGGAATCGGTCGAACTCGACGGAATGACGATCAGGCCGGACGAGGAGACCGTGCCGGTCCCACTGAGGACGGTATTCAGCGTGACGTCGTTGCCGTCGGTAAGCAGCTTGTCGGTGGTCTTGTCGGTGATAGGCGTTGCCGGTGCGGCTGTCTGGGCCAGTACCGGCCCGGACAGCAGGGCCAAGGTGGCGGCGGTCAGCATTAGCGCGCGCTTGTACACGTAGAACCTCATTAGCTTTTAAAACCGGTGATAGCCCAGCCGACGCCGGAAAAGACCCGCGCCCTTGCACTGCAACGACGCCCAAAAGCGCCCGCAAGCCGGGGCACCTTAGCCAGATTTTCGCGGCCAACGCTAGCCGTAAGTCCCCGCCGGAAGTCGATTTTTTCTTTTTTAATCAGGCGTTAGCGGCTTGGGGCCAGAATGCCGCGTTAGGATTTTTCAACCTTCCGCCGCAGTCATGGTTACCAGGATGAGCGCCGTTCGCCGAATCAGTTTCTCCAAGCTCACGCAGAAGCAGGCTGCGGCAGCGATCGCGCGCCATGAAATGCTCTATGCGGGGCGGATGGGCGGGGCGCGCGCCGTTTTCGCCTTTTGCGACCTGTCGGGGCTGGATTTCGCCGGCCGGAACCTGGCCGATGCCGATTTCACGGGCGCTTTGCTGGAAGAGACCAATCTGGCCGGAGCCAAACTGGATTCGGCCAGCTTCTTCGGCGCGGACTTGCGCCGGGCCAATCTGGCCGCGGCCAGCCTGCGCCGGGCCGACATGCGCGGCGCGTCGCTGCGCGGCGCCAATCTGATCGGCGCGGACCTCTACGAAGCGGATTTGCGCGAAGGCACCATCGCCGAACGGGATCGCTACGGAAATCTGCGCGTCATGCAGCACGACATCGGCGCCACCGAGATGCCGGACGTGCTGATGAATTCCGCCAATCTGGAACGCGCCAAGCTTTCCGGCTCGATAGCGGTGCATGCCGATTTCACCGACGCCATCATGCGCAACTGCAAGCTGACGCGCGCGAACCTGCGCAACGCCAAACTCACGGGCGCCAATCTGGAAAACGCCGATCTGTCCGGTTGCGTCCTGTCGGGTGCGGATCTGTCCGGCTCCATTCTCGTCGGCGCCCATATCGCGACGGCGGTGCTCGACGGCGCCAACATGACGGACACGCTCACCGAAGCGCCGGCCGGCGCGAACACGACATCGCTGATGGAAATTCTGCACGCCCATGCCCATTGGGCGGAAAGCGACGGGCGCGACGGCAAGCCCGCCGATCTGTCGGGCGCCGATCTGCGCTCCATCCGGTCGCTAGCCCATCGCCAGCTCACCGCGCTGATCGCGCCGGGCGCGATGTTCTACGGCCTCGACCTCGAAGGCGCATCGCTGCAGGGAAGCAATCTGGCCGGCGCGGACTTGCGCGGCTGCCGTCTTGCGGGCGCGGATTTGCGCGGCGCAAATCTTTGCGGCGCCAAACTCGCCAATGCCAATCTGCACGATGCCAAGCTGGGGCCGCTGATGATTTCGGATCAGCGCCTGCTGCCTGCGCGCCTCGATGGCGCGATGGCGCGTTACGCCGATTTTCGCGGCGCCGACATGCGCCGTGCGAAACTGACGGACGCCGATCTTTGCTACGCCAACCTGACGGGCGCGGATTTGAAGGATTGCGAAATCGAAGGCGCTCTGCTGTCCGGCGCGAAGCTGCCGCCGATGCTGGCGGACACGCTTACCTCGCAAAGCATCAGCGGCGTCGCCTGATCAGCCCGCCGCTCTTTTCGCCCCGGTATCCGGTACACGCTGGCGGATGAACTGTCCCAAACGGTTGAGCGAGACTTTCGCTTCCGGCACATAGGTGCTCGCCTGAAACAGGTGCTGCATGCCGTCGTAGATTTCCACACTGACCGGTACGCCCGCTTCCGCCGCGCGATCGCCGATGCGGCTGGCGTCGTCGCGCAACACTTCGGCGCTTCCCGCATGCACCATGATCGGCGGAAAATCGCGGAACGGCGCATAGATCGGCGAGGCGTAGGGATCGGTCGGATTCTGCTTTTTCAGATAATGCCGCGCGCTCATGAACAGCAGTTCCCAGGAGAGCACGGAGTCCTTCTTTTCGTTCTGCAACATCGACCAGCCGGTGAGCGACATGTCCGCCCATGGGCTCATCGCCACACAAGCGGCGGGCATCTCAAGTCCGGCGTTGCGGATCGCAAGCAGGCAGGAAAATACCAGACCGCCGCCCGAGCCATCGCCGGCCAGAACGATCTGCGACGCAGCGAACCCGGCCTGCAGCAGATGACGATAGGCATCGATGCCGTCGCGCAGGCCTGCCGGAAATGCGAACTCCGGCGCGAGGCGGTAGCTGACTGAAAACGCATTGGCCTGCGCCGCCGCGCAGAGCCGCGCGACGAGCGGGCGATAATTCTCCGGTGCGCCAGAAACATAACCGCCGCCGTGGAAATAAAGGATCAGCCGGTGCGACGCCGCGCCGTCGACGCGCACCCACTCGCCTTTCACCGGGCCGATTTGCGCCGGCTCGAACGCCGCGCCTTTGGGGATCGGACCGAAGCGGCTGGTGAGGTGATTGAACTGGCTGCGCAACTCTTCGATGTCGGCTTCGCCATTGACCGCGCGCGGGCGTCCCATGCGCGACAGTCTGCCGAATAAGGCGCTTTGCCAGCTTGGCATCGAAAAGGGCCGAAAGTTGAAATCGCGCGGACCATAATCGCAAAGCGCGCATGGCCCTAACGAAAAAGCCGGGCACCGTTAAGGCGTCCGGCTTTTTCTATACTTAACGTCCAATCCTTAGGCGGCTTTCGCCTGACCTTCGATGGACTTCAGTTCCGGCGCGTTGATCGCGATGCGGCGCGGCTTCTTCTCTTCGGGAACGATCTGCTCCAGGTCGACATGCAGCAGGCCGTTTTCGAGTTTCGCGGCGCGCACCTCGACATGATCGGCGAGACGGAAGCGGCGCTCGAAGGCGCGGCCCGCGATGCCCTGATAGAGCACGCCCTTGGCTTCAGTCTTGCCGTCTTCGCGCTTGCCGACGACGGTGAGAACGCCGTCACGCACTTCGACGTTCAAATCCTTCTCGGAAAATCCGGCGACCGCGACGGTGACGCGATACTGGTTCTCGGAGGTGCGCTCGATGTTGTAGGGCGGATAGGACTGGGCGGCATCGAACTGTGCGACCTGATCGAACGTATCGAACAGGCGGTCGAAACCAACGGTGGTGCGGAACAGCGGTGTGAAATCGAATCTCATGGGTCAAACCTTTCTTGAAGCGTTTGGGTCTGGCCTCGCCCACCATGGGCCAAGGCGGTTCTAGCGCCCGGACGCCATATTGGCCGCCCGGACATCTCCTAGGTAGGAAACGGGATTTGGCGCTTCAAGAGGCGGCCGCCAGGACACGGCAAAGTTTGCGAACACTTACGGAAAGTTTCGCGACAAGCTTTCTGCAGATTTCTCACGCAGAGCCGCAGAGGCGCAGAGGGTCATGGGAGAACGGGACAAACTTACGGGAGAAATTGTGGATGCAGCTCTCAAGCTGCATATGGCGCTCGGTCCCGGCCTGCTGGAAAGCGTTTATGAAATCGTGCTCGCCAAAGAACTTGAGCGGCGCGGTCTGCGCGCCGCTCGACAAGTACCTGTCTCGTTCGAGTACGGCGGGTTGGAGTTTCGAGACGTCTGCCGGATCGATCTGCTGGTCGAATCTCGCGTGGTCGTAGAATTGAAATCCGTCGAGCGCCTCGCGCCCGTTCATCCCAAACAGTTGCTGACATATCTGCGGTTGATGAATCTGCCTGTCGGCTTACTGATCAACTTCGGCGCTCCAACCTTGAAGGAAGGCTTGCAGCGCGTCGTCAACAATCAGATGAATTCGAGTCTCAAAGTCTCCGCGTAATTCCTCTGCGGCTCTGCGCCTCTGCGTGAGTTGCCTTTGCTCAGCCCCAGAACGCCCAGCGGTTCAGATGCGCGACGCCGAGGAGCAGGAACACGCCCATCAGGCTGTAGATGAAAATGTCCATCGCATAATGCGGAATGTCCCAGCCGGTTTTGCGGCGCGCCAGCACCCATAGCCAGCCGCCTTCTTCCTTGTTCCGCGGATTGCGCCAGCGCCCGGTGCGCAGCAGCGATTCCAGATTGTTGAGAACGCAGGTGTTCTTGTTCAGCCGCCATTGCAGCACGACCGACGGAATGAAGAACACGTAGAACCACAGCAGCGGCCGGAACGGGATCGCCCAGCCGCTGAGGATGTAAGCCATCATCACCAGGTGATGATAGAAAAACGCGTTGCCCATCGGGTCGCGTTTCTGCGGATGTTCCGGCAGCGCAGAACCCAGAGCGTCGGTATCGTCGTCATTGTCTACAAGCGTCATGCGATATGCGCCTTCCGCGTGGAGCTGCGATTTGCCTCTGCCTGTTTTACGCAAGAAACGCGCGGTGCGATCACGTGCACGCTTTGGCTGTTCGGCCGCGAACATGCGCGCGTGCCGGTGTTCCCCGAAATTCCCAAGCGGCCCCCAACCATCGGCTCCGGCCCGGACAATAAAGCCAGTCGACGGGCGCGCCAATGGCCGCCGAACCCGTGTGGCCGGGTGTTGTGCCGGTTAATGACAAATGCTCATATTCCCCCCGCGCGCTGGCGGAAGCCCGGAAACCGGGGCCGTTGCCGTGAGCGGTGGGAGCCGTAACAACTGGGAAGGACGACTTTAATGGCCTCGGCAGAAGTTCAACAGATCATCAAGCAGATGGGCGACACGCTCGGCGCGAATTCGGGCCTCGGCGGCACGCTGAAATTCGATTTCGGCGAACCCGGCAGCGTCCTCATCGACGGCAAGTCCACGCCGAACACGGTCACGGACGGCGAAGGCAAGACCGCCGACACGACCATCAGCGTCAAGCTCGAAGACTTCGAGAAGATGGTGAAGGGCGAATTGGATGGCACCTCCGCGTTCATGCAGGGCAAGCTGCGCGTCGCCGGCGACATGGGCCTCGCGATGAAGCTCGGACCGGTTCTGGCCAAAGCCCGCGGCTGATTTGAAAGCGCGCGCGTGACAAGTTCGAGCGTGCGTTTCATCTCGACCGCCGAAGGCCATCGCCTTCGCACACAAGTGTTTGACGCCGCGCCGGGTGCCAGCCCGCGCGGCGTTTGTGTTTTGCTGCACGGCCAAACCGAGTTCATCGAAAAATACGAAGAAGTCATCGGCGAGTTGACTGCGCGCGGCTTCACCGTCG
>DATCFN010000326.1:0-2243 GCA_036509475.1 Rhizomicrobium sp.
ATGCGCCCGCGCCGAAGAAGCGGCCCTTATCCGCGATGTCGCCGACGATTGTTTTCGACGCCGCCGGAAAATTCAAAATCGCGACGGGATCGCCCGGTGGTCCCGCGATCATCGACTATGTCGCGCAATCGCTGGTCAACCTGATCGACGGCAACCAGACACCCGCGCAGGCCGCGGGCCAGCCGCATGTGCTCAATCCCAACGGTCCGACCATTGTGGAGAAAGGCACCGCCGCCGAAGCACTGGCGCCGCAACTGACCGCGATGGGCCATCACGTCATCAGCCCGCAGGTCGAGCAGAGCGGCGTCAACATCATCGAGCGCGTGCCCGGCGGTTACATCGGCGCCGCCGATCCCCGCCGTGACGGGAACGCGCTGGGGGATTAAATCAGGCTGCCGCCAACGCTTCTTCCACGGCGTCAGGATTTCGCTCGATCACCTTGAGCAGGACGCGGCCCGCGACATCGACCTTCTTTCCCTGTTCCCATCCTTCGATGGTGCGGGCGGGAACGCCGAAACGCTGGCAGAATTCCGCGGGGCTTTTTGCCACCGATTTTCGGATGGCCTTGATGCGAGCGGGTGGCATGTCTTCCACCTCGCGCGTCGGCAATGCGATCTTGCCTTTTTTGTGTGCGACGGCCTCTTTGAGAGAGGCGAGAAGTTCGCTGCCGAAACTTTTGTCTTTCTTACGCATCTTTCAATTCCTCTATGACGGCAGCGATGGCTTTGCGTTGGTCCGGCGACAAATCGGTCTGATCGTTTTTGCGGTAAGCCAAAAGCAGATAGGCGGTATCGGCCGTGATGACGGCGATATAGATTGCGCGTCCGCCGCCACTCTTGCCTTTGCCACCCATCGCAAACCGGATTTTGCGCGCACCGTTCAGTCCTTGAATGACGTCGCCCGCCTGTGGATTTTTCGCGATGGCGTCTTCCAGCTTTGCCAGATCTGTCTTGGACGCGCCGAGCCGTTTCAAACTCTTCTCGAAAACCGACGTGCGGACGATCTTCATGGCTTTATATACGCCATTAGCGTATCTTCTGCAAGCATAAATACGCCGATGGCGTATAAACTGAGGTCAAACCCGCGCCACCGCGAACAGGCGGCTGAACGGAAATAGTGTCTTTCCATCCGCGCGGCGCGGATAGGCGATATTAAGGCGGGCCTTGTATTCGCGGGTGAAGATGGGGCGCTCGGCCTCGGTCAGCGCATCGAGATAGGGGCGAAGGCCGGTGCCGCTGACCCATTTGAACACGGCGTCCTCGCCTTCCAGCACATGCAGATATTCGCTCGTCCAGATATCGAGCGACGTTGCATGTGGCGCGAGAATGTCGAAATAGGTGTTCACCGTCTCCACAAACACACCGCGCACATTGGCGAGTCTGTCCGCCCACGGTCCCTGCGCGGCCACATCGCGCATCAAATTGTGCGACGGGGCGTTCTGATTGTTCGGCACCTGAAAGGCGAAGGCGCCGCCCTTGGCGACAAATCCCATCAGGCGCGGCAGCAGCGCGCGGTGATCCGCGATCCATTGATAGGTCGCGTTGGAGAAGATCACATCGCAGGGCGCATCGGGCTTCCATGTGACGACATCGGCCAGAATGAAATCCGCGTTGATGTCCGACGCCTTCGCCGTCTCGATCATCTGCGGCGAAGAGTCGATGCCCTGCACTTTCGCGTTCTGCCAACGCGCCGCCAGCAGCGCCGTCGAATTGCCCGGGCCACAGCCCAGGTCGGCGACAGTTTTCGGATTTTCTACTGGCACCCGCGCCAGCAAATCCGCGGCCGGACGCGTGCGCTCGTCAGCAAAAGCGAGATAGACAGATGGGTTCCAGGTCATATGCGTTTCCTCATCACATAAAAATGTCATTCCGCTCTATCCGTAATCGTCACGCGAAACTGGGTGCCGCTGCTATCGCTTTGTATCAGCACAACATCGCCGCCATGAGCGCGTGCCAGATCGCGCGCGATGGCAAGGCCAAGGCCGGAACCACCAGGCCGCGCCGATCCGGCGAAGGGTTGAAACAGACGCTCGCGCACGCTATGCGGAATGCCCGGCCCGTTATCCGCGATGTCGATCGTCGCTTGGGCGCCGCTGCGTGCTGCGGAGACGCAAATGGTGCCACCTTTATCGCTCAGCACCTCGCCCGCATTGCGGAGCAGGTTGAGAAGAACGCGAAAAAGCTGCGCCGCATCGGCGTCGATTTCAAAAACGTCTTCCACGTCGTCATGGACCAGGACGTTGT
>DATCFN010000327.1:0-2746 GCA_036509475.1 Rhizomicrobium sp.
CGCGCCGGCGGGCGCACCGGTCTGGTCGGCGTGGTTGTTGCGGTCCTGTTCCTGCTGAGCCTCTTCCTGTCGCCCCTGGCCGGAACCGTGGCGGCTTATGCCACTGCGCCCGCGCTGCTCTATGTCGCCTGCCTGATGACACGCGGCCTCGCCGAGATCGATTGGGAGGATGCGACCGAATACGCCCCCGCCGTGATCACGGCGCTTGCGATGCCGCTGACCTATTCGATTGCCAATGGAATCGCTTTTGGCTTCATCACCTATGCCGCGGTTAAAATTCTAGCAGGAAAGCTAGGTCAGGTCAGCCCTGCTTTGGCGATACTGGCGCTGCTTTTTCTCGCGAAGTTTGCACTTCTCTGACGATGTGGGAAATGATGCAGGGAACAACAGAATTAACGTGACGTAAGGTGCAGCTTTTCATACACTCCTGTCGGGTTTCGCAGTTCGGACGCAACAATGCGACCGGGGCCCAAGTTTAGGGAGGAAAAACCGCTAACACGCGGTTTGGGGGGACCAACCCTTTCGAAGAAGCCGGTTCAATCACGACGCAAGTTGGATAAGGGGCAAGATCCGCGGATCTTGCCTTATTTTTTGCGCACCCGGTCCTGTGATGCCGGGCATTGATCACGTAGTCTAGGCGACGCGCACTGACGAGTTCTATCTATCGTGGATTCTGCGATCCCCGCCGTTTCGAACGACACCGCACAGCCCTGCCCGGCTTGTACGAAAATTGCGGCATGGCCGGCCTTTACGAAATCGGGCTACGCTTTCCGGCGCTGCGCGGAATGCGGATTCCTGTTCGCCTCGCCTTACCCGACCAGCGAGCAGCTGGCGAAATATTATAATGATCCGTCGCGCACCCCGACCGAAGACCATTTCAGCAAGGCGGCCTCGCGCCGGCGCCGTGCCGCGCTCCGTGCCCTGCGGTTCCTGCGCTACATCGTACCGCGCCGAACGATCCTCGACCTCGGTTGCGGTGGCGGCTTCATGGTGGACGCGTTCGCCCGGCTGGGCGCGCGGGCCAGCGGCCTCGACATCAGCGCCGGCGCCATCGCCTATGCACAAAAGCATTTTCCGCGCGGGACATATCATTGCGAGGCGATGGATGCGTTCCGCGCCCGCGGCCTGCGTTACGATTTCGTCTTCTCATCCGAGGTGCTGGAACATGTCCCTGGGCCGGACGAGCTGTTGACGACGTTCGCCGCGGTCACCAAGCCCGGCGGTTATCTGTTCGTCGGCTCGCCCGACGCGGGACACAGATTGGTGCCAACGAATATCGCCGACTGGAACCAGGTCGCTCCGCCCGAACACATCCAGCTTTTCAGCCGCGAGAACGCGCGCATCCTGTTCGCGCGCTTTGGCTTCACCTTGGTGAAAGCCTATCCGAACAAAAAGCCCGGCCTGTCGCTGTTGTTCAGGCGGAATTCTTAGCCGTCCAGGGCGGACGCTTGGCCAGCACCTTCTGGTGCACCGGGCAACTCGGCACATGCGCGCCTTTGAGATAGCCGAGGCTCATCAGAAACTCGCCGACGATCTCGCCGCCGGTAAAGCGGAACGTCTCTTTGAAGAGCTTGACCCATCGTTCTTTCGACAGCGGATGGTGCGCGTCGAGCCAGGCAGCGAACGAACCATGGCTGTCGCGAATGGCTCGCAGGCGCTTGGCATTCTCGATCACCGCGGCGATTTTCAGCCGGTTACGGATAATGCCGGCATCGTTCATCAGCCGCGTCACATCGCGCGCGGTGAAGGCCGCCACCTTGTCGATATCGTAGCCGGCGAAAGCGGCCTTGAAGGCATCGCGCTTCTTCAACACCGTCAACCAGGACAGGCCCGCCTGGTTGATCTCCAGCACCAGCCGCTCGAACAGCACCGCGTCGTCGCGCGCCGGAAAGCCGTATTCGCCGCCGTGATACGGACCATGAAGCGGATGCTCCGGCGCGATGCGACAATATTCGGCGCTCATCGGCTCATCATCGGAACGTGAAGACGCCGAAATAGATGAGCGCGAACATGATCAGCCACAGCACTGCGGCGACGATGCTGGTCATGCCGACCTTGAGCCACAAGCGCGGATTGGCCGGCGCGCCCGTCGCATGGGCGAGATCGCTTTTATCGGCAGCACGTACGCCCCAAGGCAGCACGGCGAAAATCGTCAGCCACCAGATCACGATATACATCGCCACGCCGACAAACCAATTCATGACTTACACCTGCTCGAGCTCGATCAGCGTGCCGGCGAAATCCTTCGGATGAAGGAACAGCACCGGCTTGCCATGAGCGCCGATGCTAGGCTCGCCACTGCCCAAAACACGCGCGCCCGATTGCCGCAGCTTGTCGCGCGCCGCGAGGATGTCGTCGACCTCATAGCAGAGATGATGCATGCCGCCGGCGGGATTGCGCGCCAGGAAGGCCGCCACCGGCGATTGCTCGCCCAACGGCGCCAGCAGCTCGATCTTACTGTTGGGCAAGGTGACGAAGACCGTGGTAACGCCGTGATCCGGCAGATCGACCGGCGCCGACACCGCTGCACCGAGGACATCGCGATAAAGCGCCGCCGCCCAAACCAAGTCGGGCACGACGACGGCAACGTGATTGAGCCGGCCGATCATGCTCTGCTCTAGCCGAGCGCCGTCGCGGCGGCCAACGGCAGCAAGCGTGCGATACGCGCGGCCCATCCGGTCTGGCTGGGTTCGTCGGCAATCAAATCCTGGCGCAATTCGATCTCCAGATAGGGAAGCCCGCGGCG
>DATCFN010000328.1:0-2219 GCA_036509475.1 Rhizomicrobium sp.
CCTTGGGCATCGGCGGCGCAAGCGCGGCGGGTTTCGCGTCCATGTCCAGGAACGTCACCACCGTCGGAATTCGCTTCTGGCCAGGCTTCAGGATCACGTTCATGCTTCGATCGGCGCGTCTGCGCGCGCACCCCATTCAGACCAGGAACCATCATAGAGCGACGCTTTGGTCGCGCCCAGAGCTGCAAGCGCCAAAAGCGCGATGGACGCTGTGACACCGGAGCCGCAAGTGGTGACGAGGGGCTTCTTGGGATCGATGCCACGTTCGGCGAAGATCATCGCCAGATCGGATGGCGATCTGAGCGTGCCGTCTTCGGCGGTAAACTCCGTATACGGAATATTGGTACTGCCTGGCATGTGCCCACCGCGCACGCCAGCGCGCGGTTCGGGTTCCTTTGCGTTGAAGCGCGGTGCGCCCCGCGCATCGACGACCTGTTCGCCGCGCGTTTCCAGATTGCTTTTCATCTGATCGAAGTTGCGCAAAATTGCGTTGTTGGCCCGCGGCGTAAAATGGCGCGGGTAGGCGGCGGCAATCATATCTTCGATGGGATGGCCTTCGCGCTTCCATTTCGGAAAGCCCCCGTCGAGCACGGCCACTTCTTCGTGCCCCATCGCGCGCAGCATCCACCAGGCGCGCGCCGCCGAATAGATCCCCGCGCCATCATAGACGACGATCAGGTTGCCATCGCCAAGGCCCAGCTTGCGCATGCGGCTGGCGAATTTCGGCGCCGGTGCGAGCATGTGTGGGTAGGGCGATTTCTCGTCGGAAAGATCGTCGATGTCGAAAAATACCGCGCGGGGAATATGGGCGGCGGCGTATTCGGTCTTCGCGTCTCGGCCCGCCTGCGGCAGATACCAGGAGGCATCGGCAACGCGCACATCCGGTGCGCTCAGATGCGCGGCAAGCCATTCGGTGGAGACCAACGGAGAGGAGGGCGTCATGTTATATAAGGTACGTCCAAAGCCGCGCGTCGATCCACCAGCCAATGCGGAACCGGCAAATTTTTCGACTTCAAAAACGCCGGATTGAACAGTTTGCTTTGATAGCGCGTTCCATAGTCGCACAGGATTGTCACGATGGAGTGTCCCGGGCCCATTTTCCGGGCCATGCGGATCGCGCCGGCGATATTGATTCCGGTGGAACCGCCCATGCACAAGCCTTCGTGTTCCAGCAGATCGAAAATGATCGGCAGGGCTTCTTCGTCGGTGATTTGGTATGCATCGTCGATGGGCGCGCCTTCCAGATTGGCCGTCACACGGCCCTGACCAATTCCTTCGGTGATGGACGAGCCTTCCGCGTGCAGTTCGCCGGTCTTGATCCAGGAATAGATCGCCGCTCCCATCGGGTCGGCGGCAGCGATCTGGATTTTCGGATTGTAGGTCTTCAGCCCGATGGCGACTCCGCCAAGCGTGCCGCCGCTGCCGACCGCGCAGGTGAAACCATCGACGCGGCCGTTGGTCTGGTCCCAGATCTCCTTCGCTGTCGTCTGGATATGGGCGTCGCGATTGGCGGTGTTGTCGAACTGGTTGGCCCAGATCGCGCCGTTCGGTTCCGACTTCGCCAGTTGCTCGGCGAGGCGTCCCGACAGCTTCACATAGTTGTTCGAGTTCTTGTAGGGCACCGCCGGGCACTCGATAAGCTGCGCGCCGAGCAATCGCAGCGTGTCCTTCTTTTCATCGCTTTGTGTGTCGGGAATGACGATCACGGTCTTGAAGCCCAGCGCGTTGCCGACGACGGCGAGGCCAATTCCAGTGTTTCCCGCAGTGCCTTCGACAATCGTGCCACCGGGTTGCAGCGTGCCTCTCGCCATTGCGTCCTTGATGATGAACAGCGCCGCGCGGTCCTTCACCGACTGGCCCGGATTCATGAACTCGGCCTTGCCGAGAATTTCGCAACCGGTGATTTCGGATGCGTGCTTCAACCGGATCAAGGGCGTGTTGCCGATCGCGGCGAGCGTGTCTTGTTTGATGTTCATGACCGGTGGCGAATGGCGTTCCGAAAGAACCTAGTCGCCGGAATAGCGCGCTTCAAGCGTTGCGCAGCGCTTTGAACGCGGCCAAGGCGCGGGCACGCCCTTCCGCCAGATCCACAATCGGCCTGGGGTAATTTTCGCCCAGTTTGATGTTCGCCTTAACAAGTAACTGTTCGGGTGCCGTCCAGGGCTTGTGAATATACGCAGAGGACAGCGCGGCAAGTTCCGGCACGAAGCGGCGCACAT
>DATCFN010000329.1:0-3413 GCA_036509475.1 Rhizomicrobium sp.
TCGACGCATCGGGCGTGCGCAGCGTCGCCAATCCATTCTCCTATGTCCTGTGGTTTTTCGTGGCGCACGGTTTCTGTGTGCTGGTCACCGCGCCCGGCGTACGCGGACGCTCCGTCATCATCGAAGCATGGCGGGAATGGAAACTGGGTATTCTTCTGGGCGCGCTGTCCATCACCACCTACGGCTCGGCGATGCTGGCCTATCGCTTCGGCGCGACGGCGCAACTCGCGGCGTTGCGCGAAACCAGCGTGCTTTTCGGAACCGCGCTGGCGATGAGTTTCCTCGGCGAGCACATGACGATGCGCCGCTGGATGGCGGCAGGGGCGATCGCGGCTGGCGCGATCCTGTTGCAAGCCGGATAGACAGCGCGGCACGCGCCCCTATATTCGCCCCATGACGGACATCACCGTGCATCAAACGTTCGACCGCGCGCCCGCAACCGTGGCGCGCATCATGTTCGATCCGAAGAACGACACCAAATGGATCGATGGCGCGAAGAAAGTCGAGCCGTTCGATCAGAACCCCACGCAGATCGGCACGCGCGTGAAGCGTCACGGCACATTCTGGGGCCGCAACTTTTCCTGGGTGACGGAGACGAACGCGTATGAAGCGGATCGCAAGCTGGCCTTGAAATATGTTGAAGGGCCGCTGACCGGCGAAGTGATCTATGAAATCGCGGCGGACGGCGCCGGATCGAAAGTCACGGTGCGCCAACTCGGCGCGACGCTGGCCATGCCCGGAACCGAAGTCTTCCTGAAGCGCACGTTGCAATCGGATCTGAAACGCCTGAAGGCTCTGGTGGAGCGTCAGCCCAGGCCGTGAAAACCTTCTACGCGCCCGCGCATTTCGAACATTCTCCGAAAGAAGAATTCGGCGAGGGGCGGCTTTATCCCGCTGTCGAAATCCCCGAACGCGCCGAAACCGTGAAGCGCCGCATCGAGGAACGAAAGCTCGGCCCCATCCTCGCGCCGTCGCCTTTTGCCGACGAGGCGATTCTGCGCGTGCATGACAGCGACTTCGTGCGCTTCCTGATGGCGGCGCATGGCGAATGGCGCGCGAAATATCCGGGCGACAACGAGGCCGCGATCCCCTCGGTGTGGCCGGCGCGCGGGTTGCGCGAACGCCGGCATGGCGACATCGAATCCCGCCTTGGCTCTTACTGTTTCGACACGGCGACACCGATCACCAAAGGCACATGGACCGCCGCGCGCGCCGGCGTGGACACGACATTGTCGGCGGCGCAGGCCGTTCATGGCGGCGAGCGCGCGGCCTTCGCGCTGGCGCGGCCGCCCGGCCATCATGCCAGCGCCGATGTCTATGGCGGTTATTGCTATCTCAACAACGTCGCCATCGCGGCGCAGTGGTTCGTGGACAAGGGCATGAAGCCCGCGATCATCGACGTGGACTATCATCACGGCAACGGCACGCAGGCCATCTTCTATCGCCGCGCCGACGTCTTCTTTACGTCGATCCACGCCGATCCGTCTTTTGCCTATCCGCATTTCCTCGGCTTCGCGGATGAGCGCGGCGAAGGCGCCGGAGAAACGCGCAATCTCAATCTGGCGTTGCCCGCGTACACGGATTGGGCCGCCTATGCGCCGGCGCTCGATCACGCGCTCTCCGCGGTGAAGAACTTCGGTCCCGACGTGCTTCTGGTATCGCTCGGCCTCGATACGTTCGAGGCCGACCCGATCTGCCAGTTCAAGATTCGCCAGCCGGATTATCTGCGCATGGGCGAAGCCATCGCGCGCGCGCGATTGCCGACGCTGTTCGTCTTCGAAGGCGGCTACAATATCGAGAAGCTGGGCGTGAACACGGTGAACGTGCTGGAAGGATTTTCCGGCGGCTGAGCTTGCGGCGCCGGTGAAACCGGCCAACCCAGCCCGTGCATTATTTCTTCTTCGAAGCAGCCTTTTTCGTCGCCACCTTGGGCTCGGCCTTGGGGGCAGGCGCCGGCGCGGCCTTTTTGTTGGGATTGGGCTTGCCGTCGGGAACTCGGGGCATGGGCATTCCTCTCAATAGCGGGCCGCAAATCACCCGCACTCAGGAATAGATACTACATTTTCGCGGCAACCGCAGGATCGGAACTATATCTATATTCCCATTAATAGGAACAATTGGGTTGACAAGCGTTACAGTCCCCCGTACAATTCCCGCAGTTCTCGAATTGCGTCCGAATGGAAGCTCCAGCGGAAGCCAGCCGGGGGCTTTGTTTTTGTGCTTTCTGAATAGCCGGTCGGCTCGCAAATTTTTTGAAAACAACCGCCCGGCCACCGCGCGCACCACCAGATGTAGGGTTTGCGCCAAAACGACGTGGCCGAAATCGACGTTCAATTCCCGCTGCCGGAAAAACGCGGGAATCACGGCAGTTCGGCGGGCGGTTCCTGATCCTGCTGCGGGGACGGTTCCGGCTTCGGCTTGAATTTCTCCGTGACGCTCTGGAAAGCGCCGTCGAACTTGGCTTTGCCCTTGTCGCCATGCGCCTGCATTTCGTCGATCGCCCGATCCACGGCGCCTTTGATGCTGGCCGCTGTGCCGCCTTTTTCATATTCGCGGACAATGACGCCTTCGACCCGCGCCAGCAGCGCATCGACGTTCAGATTTTTGACGAGGGGATGTTCATCTTCGCCGCCCGTTGCATGATAGCCGCCGATGGAACCGTAGACATTGATCATCTCGTCCGTCCGCCGGCCCCACTCCATGACCCAGTAGAATCGCTCGCCTTCGTGTTTTCCCTTCACGAAGAGATCGACCCCCGCCGCAACCAGCGACACGGGAACCAGCACGAAATTCTGCAAGTTTCCCAGCACAAGCTTAAGTTGGAAAACGAGAATGTCGCGGATGAACCGCCAGCGTATATGCGGATCGTTCGGCGGCGGCGGTAAGGTTTCGCTCATTGGGAGAATTTAAGGGTTGATGCCCGCCCTCGCCATGGAAAACTTCGCATCTGCAACATGCTTTGTTGTGATCAATGTACTTACGTCTTGGGGCAAATCGCGGTTAAGATGCGTCTGCATGCTTTGGGGGTCTCCTTCTTCGCCTGCATTTTGTCGCCCGTTATGCGGTTTCACCGCGTTCAACATTTGGGGAGTTCTCATGAAGAAGATCTTGACAGCCACGGCACTCGCAGTGGCCCTGCTGGGAAGCGGCGCCGCTTCCGCTGCCATCGTCGTCCACGTCGGCCCGGGCTATCACCACGGCTGGCATCACAGCGGCTGGCACCGTCATTGCGGCTGGCGCCACGGTCACAGGCACTGCTGGTAATCGGACTGACAGTCTCACGACTGTCGAAAGAAGCGCGAAGGCCCATTCGGTCTTCGCGCTTTTTTAATGGAACCAAAAGAAGGCCATTGCGTTGGAACATGAAGCGGTCACATTCGCATTGCGCAATGCCGCTGCCGGAGTAGGGACCG
>DATCFN010000330.1:0-4291 GCA_036509475.1 Rhizomicrobium sp.
CATTGGCGAGAATTCCAACGTGCAGGACAATTCGGTGCTGCATGCCGACCCCGGCCAGCCGACGACGGTGGGAAGCAACGTGACCGTCGGCCACAAGGTCATCCTTCATTCCTGCACGGTGGGCGACAACGCGCTGATCGGCATGGGCTCGACGATCCTCAATCGCGCGAAAATCGGAAACAGCTGTCTGGTCGGCGCGAACTCTCTTGTGTCGGAAGGCAAGGAATTCGCGGATGGCTCGATGGTGCTTGGCGCGCCGGCGCGTGTGATCCGGCAACTCAGCGAACCGCAACTGGCGATGTTGAAGATTTCGGCGCAGGGCTATGTCGGGAATCACAAACGCTATGCGAGCGGCCTGAAGCCGATCGGTTAGCCGTAAGCCTGTTGCGCGGGCGCATCCTTGAGCCACAGCTTGCGGATGCGTGAGTCCGCTTCGGGACCGAAATTGAACCACGCCGCTTTGTCGTGGCTGGTGTCGACGACAAACAACACGTCGAGCTTGCCGAGCTGCTGGATAAGCAGGTTGCGCACCGTCGTCACCGACACTTCCGTGACCAGCAGCCAGACCTGCGGCAGCACCGCATAGACCGTGCCCATTTTGTGAAGTTCTTCTTCGAGACCCTGAATGGAACGCGACTTCATGTCGGCGATCACCACGAAGCGCGCGCGTTCGCCCTTGTTCTCGGCGTCGCCGCTGCGTCCAAATTTCTGGACGGCGACGGGTTCTTCCGGCTGCATGGTTTCGGCCCGCGCGCCTGACGCTATCTTGGACGGCTGGAAGAGCGCGGAAAAATCGAGGCTTTCCCCGGCGGGGCGAAATTCGGTCTCACCGGCGCGCGCGATCAGCGACGACGGCGCCAGGCGGCCTTCGGTTGCGAAGGCCTCCATCTGCTGCGTCGTATAAGGGCCATACGCCTTGTCACTGACGCTGACGATCCAGAAGTCGGACATGATTCTTTCCACTGCGCGCTTCTGCCCAAGCTAGAGTTAAATGGTTACCCAAGCCTTGCTGCCGGGGCTTGGGCCGGGCCAAATGGGGGCGGAAAACCGGGGAAACGCCATGACAAACACGCAATTTTGCAAGGTTGAACGGGACGGACCGCTGACGATCGTCACCTTCAACCGGCCCGAAGTGATGAACGCGCTGCACGCGCCGGCCAATTACGAGCTTGGCGAAGTGTTCGACGCTTTCGCGAAAGATCCGGAACAATGGGTTGCCATCGTAACCGGTGCGGGTGATCGCGCGTTCAGCGCCGGCAACGATCTCAAATATCAGGCGGGCGGCGGAAAGATGGGCTGGCCGGATAGCGGCTTCGCCGGCCTGACCAGCCGCTTCGACATGGACAAGCCGCTGATCGCCGCGGTGAACGGCATCGCCATGGGCGGCGGTTTCGAGATCGCGCTGGCTTGCGACATCATCGTGGCATCGGAGGTTGCGGTCTTTGCCTTGCCGGAACCGCACGTCGGCCTCGCGGCGCTTGCGGGCGGATTGCATCGCCTGCCGCGCACCATCGGCGACAAACGCGCGCTCGGCATGATTCTCACCGGGCGGCGTGTCGGTGCGAAAGAGGGCCAGGCGCTCGGTTTCGTGAATGAGGTCGTCGCGCCCGGCGATCTGATGAGCGCGGCAAAGAAATGGGCGGCGCAAATTCTGGAAGCCTCGCCGATGTCGGTGCGCGCCTCCAAGCAGGCCGTCTATCGCGGATTGACCGAGCTTTCCGTCGAAGCGGCGCTGAAAGCGCAGAACAAATATCCCGCCGTCGCCGCGATGTATAAAAGCGAGGATTTCGTCGAAGGCCCGATGGCCTTTGCGCAAAAGCGCGCCCCGCAATGGAAGGGCAAGTGATCTGAAACAACAAACCCCGGAGCATCGCTCCGGGGTTTGCCTGCGTTCCCGCATCGGCGCCCCACGCCGAGTTACATAAAATGCCAGCCGTCATCGAAGCGGCAGGCGGTTCCGGTATTCACGACCCAGCGCCCATGGCGCCATACGCCTTCTTCGAAGTCGCGGCACCAGCGGTGATGCTGACGAAACTCGCGGGTCGGCGTGAAGTAGCCGTAGTGACCGCGCGGATCGCGCCACTGATAGCGTTGGCCGATATTGCCTTCAAGGCCCTGATTGTAGGTGCGGAAGGCGTATTGGCGATCCTGACAATCCATGTCGCCGGCGATCTTGTTGCCGATGACACCGCCCAGAACGACGCCACCAACCGTTGCGGCAGCCCTGCCGCCGCCATGGCCGAACTGGCTGCCGATCACGCCGCCTGCGATAGCGCCGAGCACTGTGCCCGCGCCGGTGTTCTGCGCGCGGCAGTCATCGCCATAGTAATTGCGTTGATCGGGCGGCGGTCCCGGCGGCGGTGGGCCGGGCGGCGGACCATAATTGTTGCCCGGCGGAGGCCCGGGAGGCGGTCCGTAGTTGTCCGGCGGCGGCGGTCCGCCATTGTCGGGTGGAGGAGGCGGACCATTGTTGTAGCCAGGTGGTGGTCCATTGGGATCGTTATATCCACCGCCGCCTTGTTGCGCCGAAGCGGCGCCAGCCGTCAGCGCCAGAGCGGACACCGCCAAAAGCATGACTGTTTTTCTGAGCATGATGTGGTCCTCCTGCGTAACGGAACCCCGGTCCCGTTGATCGCGCCTTCAAGGTGAAGGGGCGTGGATGAACCTTGTCTGAATGAAATAAGGCCCGCGGATGGCGGATTCGGCTGGCGGCGGAGGACGGAACGGGTAATCTGCTCGCGGAAACTCTCGCCCCGTTGCTCCATGTTCCGCTCGATTGCCTCCGCAGCGCTCCTCGCGGCGCTCACGCTTTTGTCCGCCTGTGGCCAGAAGGATCAACCCGCGAAAGCGCCAGCCGCCCCCGTCGTGGCCGCACCGGAGGTGATCACAAAGCCGTCCGAACCTGTTCCACAAGCGATGCTGCCGCGTGACGCGACGCCGTTGCACTACGCGCTGACCTTGACGATCGACCCGAAGAAGGACCGCTTCAGCGGCCATGCCGAGATCGACGTGAAGTTCGCTAATGCGCGCAAGACGCTGTTCATCGACGGGCTTGACCTGCATGTGACGAATGCGGAAGCGAAATTCGCGAACGGCAAGATCGTGAAAGCCGCTTACGCGCAGGTCGATCCGACAGGCGTGGCCTATCTGAATTTCGGCGAGACGATTCCCGAAGGCAACGTCACGCTGATCTTCGATTACGACGCGCCTTACGATCAGTCGCTGGCCGGTCTCTACAAGGTCGTGGATCGCGGCGACAATTATGCCTTCACGCAGTTCGAGAACACCGACGCGCGCCGGGCCTTTCCGGGTTTCGACGAGCCGGGCTTCAAGACGCCATTCGACGTGACCGTGATTGCGCCGCAGGACGACAAAGTCATCGGCAACACGCCGGTGACGCATGACAGCAGCGCCGGCGGCGGCATGACGCGCTGGGTGTTCGAACAGACAAAGCCGTTGCCGACCTATCTGATCGCGCTGGCCATCGGGCCGCTCGACATCGTGGATGGCGGCGACATTCCGGCGAACCAATATCGCGATCATCCGATCCATCTGCGCGGCATTACTGCCCGCGGCATGGGGCCGAAGCTGCAATACGCGCTGTCGTTGACGCCGTCGATCGTGACGGCGCTCGAAAACTATTACGGCGTGCCCTATGCCTATCAGAAGCTCGACATCCTGGCCGTTCCGGATTTCGCGGCGGGCGCGATGGAAAACGCCGGTGCGGTGACGTTCCGCGAGCAGCTTCTCCTGATGGATGAGAACGCGCCGCTGGAACAGAAGCGTTCCAGCCTCGACGTTCAGGCGCATGAGCTGGCGCATCAATGGTTCGGCGATCTTGTGACGCCGCATTGGTGGGACGACATCTGGTTGAACGAGAGTTTTGCGACGTGGATGGAGAACAAAATTTCCAACACCGTGAAGCCGGACCAGGAGTTCGGCCGCGAGACACTCAATTCTTCCGAAGCCGTGATGCGGCTTGATGAACTGCCAAGCGCGCGCCAGATCCACAATCCGGTCAACAACCAGGACGATATCGACAACGCCTTCGACGACATCACCTATTCCAAGGGTGCGGCCGTGCTGGCGATGTTCGAAAGCTATGTCGGGCCGGAGGAATGGCAGAAGGGCATCCACGCCTATCTGACCAAGTTCGCCTTCCAGAACGCCACGGCGCAGGATTTCATCACCACCATCGCGACGACGACGAACCATCCCGAAATCGTGGATGCCTTCAACAACTTCATCGACCAGTCGGGCATTCCGCTTTTGAACGGCAAGCCGCAATGCA
>DATCFN010000331.1:0-11412 GCA_036509475.1 Rhizomicrobium sp.
GCGATCAGGTTGGCTTGCATGTCGAGCGATTGCTCGCGCGCATCCAGCGCATTGCGGCGCTTGGAAAGACTCGTGAGTACGTCCACTTCCGCAGCGCTGGACGAGTCCGCATCATCCACCGACGGATCGGCGACCGCGACCTGCGTCGTATCTGTCGGTGGCAAAGCAGCCACTTGTCCGGTCAGGGCAGTCTGGGCCTGCGCGTCATGCACGAGTCCCACGCCCTTGAGCACAAGAAGCCCGCTGCCGACGACGATAACGGCCGGAAACAGGCGCAGATGGCGAAGGAGTTTGACAGCGCTCACCGAACATTCCTCAAGGCAGAAGGTTTCAACGCCTCAAGCCGCGCATTCAACGCGGCGGGCATCGGCATGGCGGGCCTGGACGACGGCGTACCACGGTCCATGCGTTCAGCAATCCGCTCGCCGGACGAAACAATGAGTGAAAGTTCATCCGCAAGGCCGCGGCCCCGTGCAATGCGTTCATCCAGGGCTTCGGCGGCGCCGGCGGCTGCGGATTTCAGCATCCGCATCGACGAGCCGGCCGAGACGATGGCTTCGTTCAGGTGAACGATTGTGTCCTTCAAGCCGTCCTGTCCCTTGCGCAGCGCCGAAAGCCTGCGCTCCAGCAACATGCAATAGGCGAGCGTCGCCGTCAGAAGCACCGACAGCACGATCTCCACGATCAGCGAAATGTTCATCGACATCGACATCATCCTTCAGAGCTGGCGCGAGGCATCGGTGCGCTCGACCGCTTCGTCCACCCGGACGGAGACGGACGAGCCGACGCGGCCCATGCGCCCGCGCAACAACGGCACGCCGCCGCAGCGCATTTCGATCTTCGAATCCGGCGTTGCATTCAGCATCACCGTTTCGCCGACCTTCAAATTCATGATCTTGTTGAGCGACATGATCTGCTCGTCCAGGATCGCGTCGATCTCGACGCGCGTGGACCACAGTTCCGTCGCCAGATGGCTTTCCCAGATGGAATCGCGGCCGAACTTCTCGCCCATGAACTGCTGCAGCAGCAATTTTCGGATCGGTTCCAGCGTCGCGTAAGGCAGCAGCAATTCGGTGCGTCCGCCGCGATCTTCCATGTCGATGCGCAGCTTGACGAGAATGGCGGCGTTGGCGGGACGCGCAATCGCCGTGAAGCGCGGATTGGTTTCGAGACGATCCAGTGCGAAATTCACCGGCGCCAGCGGCTCGAACGCCTGGCACATGTCCTGAAGGATCACTTCGGTCATGCGCTGCACGAGACTGCGCTCGATGGTTGTGTAGGGACGGCCTTCGATGCGCATCGCGGCCGAACCGCGCCGTCCGCCCAGAAGCACATCCACGATCGAATAGATGAGGTTGGAGTCGACGGTGAAGAGGCCGTAATTGTCCAGTTCTTCGGCACGGAATACCGCCAGGATTGCCGGCAGCGGAATGGAGTTCAGATAGTCGCCGAAGCGGATGGACGTGATGTTGTCCAGACTGACTTCCACATTGTCGGACGTGAAATTGCGCAGGGAGGTCGTCATCAGCCGGACCAGGCGGTCGAAGACGATTTCCAGCATCGGCAAACGCTCGTAGGAAACGAGCGCGGAGTTGATGATGGCGCGAACGCCACTCTTGTCCTGGAGCTGGTCGTCATTGACGTCGAAGCCCAGAAGGCTGTCGATTTCTTCCTGATTGAGGATGCGCTCCGCCGTCGCGGGCGCGGCAGCCGTCGCGGCCTCACCGGCGGCCACCGTTACGGGTGCATCCGCTACGGCGGCGGCTCCGGCAACTGTATTTTCTGTGTCGGCCATTGTCCCCAACCCCTATTGAACGATCATTTCTTTGAGCAGAACGTCTTTCACCTTGAACGGCGTGGTGGCGACGTTGATGCGGCGAAGCAGTTCTTCTTTCAGGCGCAACACGCCGGCCGATCCCTTGAGATCGTCCACCCGCAATTCGCGCAGATAACCCTGAAATTGATCGACGACGCGCGGCATCAAAGGCGAGATGCCGGCTTTTTCGTCGGCGCCCGTCAGTTCGAGCGAAACGGCCAGCTTGAGATAGGCCGGCGTTCCATCCTGCGATTGGATGTTCACGACGATGTCGGGCATGTCGTAGAAGGCCACGTTCGGGGCCACGATGGGCTGCGGCGGCGCATCGGCGGCGGCGACTTTCGTGCCGTTTGCCGTTTTGCTCGAGCCACCGAGAAAGAAGAAGGCACCACCGCCGCCGACCAGCACCAGAACAAGTGCTCCGCCGACGATCATCAACATCTTCTTGTTGCCGAGGAGTTTCTTAACAAAACCTTGCTTGGGCGCATCACCGCCCTCGCCTTCCGGCGTGGCGGCTGGCGCCTCGGCATCTTCGGCTTCCGGTGCTTTCGCTTTGTCCTTTGCCATCCGCAAGCAACTCCCGTTTACGCATGGTTCACCACGCGATCTTCGGAAAACTTAGGCCGACGTGGTTAAGGAGTGGTTCAAATCACCCCTCACTGGCACAGATAACTCGGCAGAGTTTGCCGTGCGGCCGGAGGCGGCGCGTAGAAATCCAGCAAAACCAAGGCTTCGCGCATGGCATGGCCGGTGCAAACCACTTGGCCGTGACGGACCAGAAAGGATCCGGCGAACCATGGATAATACGCTTCTCGTCTCGCTTTCCCAGCAGCTCGCGTCCTATCGCTCGATGGACGTGATCGCGAACAATATCGCGAACATCAACACGCCCGCCTATAAGCGCGAGTCGGTGAAGTTCGAAGAATATGTGCAGCAGACCAAGCCGGCCGAGGGCGAGACCGGCACACAGAACATCAGTTTCGTGCAGGACAAAGGCACTGCCCGCGATCTTACGCAGGGCGCGGCCACGCACACCGGCAACCAGTTCGATTTCGCCATCAACGGCCCCGGCTATTTCACGATAAAAACGCCGGACGGCGACCGCTACACGCGCAACGGCCATTTCACCCTGGATTCCAGCGGGCGCATCGCCACCGAAGACGGCAATACGCTGCAGGGCGATGGTGGCGACGTCACGATCACGTCGGACGATGGCGACATCCATGTTGCCAAAGACGGAACGATCACCGGCGCGCACGGCCAGCTCGGCCAGCTCAAACTGGTGAATTTCGCGAACGAAGCCGCGCTGCAGAAACAGGGCGCGAGCCTTTATTCGACGGATCAACAGCCGACCGCCGTTGCCTCGCCGCAGATCGAACAGGGCAACCTCGAAGAATCCAACGTGCAGCCGGTGCTGGAAATCTCGCACATGCTCGAAGTGCTGCGCGCCTATCAGACAACCGCGAATCTGACTCAGACCCAAGAAGACCTCGAGCGTAGCGCCATCGACAAACTCGGCGCAGCGCCAAACTAAGGAGTAATGATCATGCGAGCCCTTTCCATTGCATCGACCGGAATGATGGCGCAACAGACCAACGTGGAAGTGATCGCGAACAATCTCGCGAACATGAACACGACAGGCTACAAGGAGCAACGCGCCGAATTTCAGGATCTGCTTTATCAGAACGTCGAACAGGCGGGCGCGCAGACCTCCGATTCCGGAACTGTCCTGCCGACTGGCATCCAGCTTGGCGCCGGTGTGCGCACAGCGGCCGTCTCGCGCATCATGACCCAGGGCGACTTGTCGTCCACGTCCAAGCCTTATGACCTGGCAATTCAGGGCTCCGGCTATTTCCACATCACCATGCCCGATGGCACGGACGCCTATACGCGCGCTGGCAATTTCGGACTGTCGCCGGAAGGCCAGATCGTCACCGACAAGGGCTATACCGTGGCGCCGGGAATTTCGGTGCCATCCACCGCGCTCAGCGTCAGCGTGAATGCGCAGGGACAAGTGCAGGCCACCATTCCCGGCCAGACCGCTGCGCAGACACTGGGCCAGCTCGAACTGGTGCGGTTTCCCAATGAAGGCGGCCTCGCGGCGCAGGGCGACAATCTTTACACCGAGACGACATCGTCCGGCTCGGCGCAGGCAGGCGTTCCCGGTTCCGCGGGCTACGGCACGATCCAGCAAGGCTATCTGGAAACCGCCAACGTCAATCCGGTGGAAGAGATCACCTCTCTGATCACCGCGCAGCGCGCTTATGAAATGAATTCCAAAGTGGTCACGGCGGCGGACGACATGATGCAGACCACGTCGCATATGGGAGGTTCATAATGATCCGCGCATTTCTGATTGCCCTGGCGATCTTGGCATTGCCGGTCTTCGCCAATCTGGCGCTTGCCGGCGACGCGGGAACCTTCCGCATCGTCGTTCCCGCCCACGCCATCGCGCGCGGCGACACGATTTCCGATTCGGATCTGACTTATGTGTCCGTCGGCGCCGATCAGGTGCAGGCCGGTGTTGTGACCTCGATGAACGATCTCGACGGCATGCAGACGCGCCGCGTGCTGCGGGCCGGCGAAGCGGTGCGTCCCGACGACGTACGCAAACCCATTCTGGTCGCCAAAGGCACGACCGTCACCATGGAGTTCGACGAGCCCGGCATCACGCTGACCGCGGTCGGCAAAGCCGTCAGCGAAGGCGGCTTGGGCGAAACAATCACCGTTCTGAACCCGGTCTCCTACCGGCAAATCTCCTGCATCGTCACGGGTGCGGGCACGGTGCGCGCCGGCGATACCTCGCACGTCCTCAGCAACGCGCAAGTCGCTTCCATCCAGCATTGAACCGGATAGACCAATGACAAAAGCAATTCTCAAACGAACGGTCTCTTTTATCGCGCTCGCCGTCGCGCTGACCGGCTGCAGCGCAGTCGATCGCGTCAAGGACATCGGCGAAGCGCCAAAGCTGTCGCCCATCGCCAATCCGGTGACACAGCCGGGCTATCAGGCCGTGACCATGCCGACCGAGCAGGCCGCGCTGGGGCCGCATGCCGCCAACTCGTTGTGGACACCCAATGCCCGCAGCTTCTTTCACGATCCGCGCGCAAGTCACATCGGCGATCTTCTTACGATCGACATCACCATCGCCGATGCGGCGCAGATCTCCGACACGACCACGCGCACGCGCACCAATTCCGACGACGCAAACCTGACCAATTTCTTCGGCCTGGAAACATCCCTGCAGAAAGTGCTTCCCGCCGGCGCCGATCCCTCGAGCCTGGTGAAAATGGGCTCCGATACGTCGAATGTCGGCGCGGGTTCGGTGAACCGTTCGGAAACCGTGAACCTCACTCTGGCGGGTCTTGTTACGCAGGTGATGCCGAACGGCAATCTTGTGGTGAACGGCCACCAGCAGGTGCGCGTGAACAACGAACTGCGCGATCTGCAGATCGGCGGCATCGTGCGTCCCGAAGACATCACCAGCGACAACACCGTGAACCTGTCGCAGATCGCCGAAGCGCGCGTCTCTTACGGCGGCAAAGGCCAGATCACCGACATGCAGCAGCCGCGTTATGGCTCGCAGCTCTACGACATTCTGATGCCATTCTGACTTTGGTGGGCGTCACCGAAGGGGCAAATGCAAACGGCCGGGCACAAGACCCGGCCGTTTCGCTTTTCGGATAGGCGCGAAGGCCTAGTCGTCCTTGTAAACTTTCTCGCGCCGCTCGTGGCGTTCCTGTGCTTCGATCGACAAAGTGGCGATCGGGCGCGCATCGAGCCGCTTGAGCGAGATCGGCTCGCCCGTTTCTTCGCAGAAACCATAGGAGCCGTCTTCCAAGCGGCGCAGCGCGGATTCGATCTTCGCGATGAGCTTGCGCTGACGGTCACGCGTACGCAGCTCGAGCTGACGCTCGGCTTCGGTCGAGGCGCGGTCGGCCAGATCGGCAAACGGCGTCGTCTCGGCCTGCAAATTCAAAATCGTCTCACGGCTTTCACGCAGGATTTCGTCCTTCCATGTCGTGAGCTTGCGGCGAAAATATTCGCGCTGCCGCTCATTCATGAAGGGTTCGCTCTCCGTCGGCTTGTAGCCCGCGGGAAGTTCAGTACCCATCGACACACCTCAAGATGATGATACGCGCCCTGCCAAGGCGCGGGGTTATACAGGCGCAGAGGGCAGGCAGCAAACGGAATTCGGAAGACGCCGAATTCACGAAAATGTCTTTATCCACGGGAGGTTAGCTGGCCAATCGGTCATATTGTTCGAGCTTGGCAAGCTCGACTTTGGCCCGCAATTCGATCTCGTCGAGCACGCTTTGCAACTTGGGGTCGGCGAAGCCGTCCTGGCGGCGGCTGACCGCCGTGGCGAGCCGGTTCAATGTGCCGCGCGGAATGCCGCCAGCCAAAAGGCCGTCGCGAACTTCGTCCAGCATGTCGAGAAGTTGTTCGCCATGGGCGAGACCTTTCGAACGGCCGCTGGTGGAATCATCTAGGCCCTGCAAGGTCAAAATGCTCTCGACCGAAACAATCGTGCCCGGCGCCGCGATCGTCTGCGCGTGTGCCTGTGTGGGCGCTTCAGAAACCGTAAATGTGCCTTGGCTTGAACCGGACGCGGATCCGCCAACGCGGCGAACGCCCGTCGAACTCACCCGGCTAGTGCTTTTGATCTCCATGGGCATTGATCCCACTGCGACGCATCACCTTGACCGTTTATGGTTAAGTTTGCGTTACGCGCGGTGATAGGGGTGACCGGCCAGAATGGTGAGCGCGCGATAGACCTGCTCCGCCAGCATGGCGCGGACCAGAAGATGCGGCCAGATCTGTTGCCCGAAGGCGAGGCTGCGCCCCGCTTTCACGCTTGGCGGCAGCGCCAAACCATCGGGGCCGCCGATGACAAACGCCATGTCGCGCGCGCCGCTGTCGCGCAACGCGCCCAGCATTTCGGCAAAACTGTCGGACGTCATGCCCTTGCCCTTGGCATCGAGGAGAATGACATGCGCGCCGTCTGGAATGCGATTGGCCAGACGCTCGCCTTCCTCGGCAATGCGCGAACGCATTTCCCGCAGCTTGGAGACGTTCACTTCTTCGATCGTCACCGTCGTGAAGCCGAGGCGCTTGCCCATGGCACGGGCGCGGCCCGCAAAATCCTCGGTCAGCGCGCCTTCCGGCGTTCCGCGTGACTGCCCCACGGCGATGATGCAAAGGCGCATGGTCAGACCGTGTTCAGTGCGCGGCGCGGCGTGGCTCTTCCACGCTCCACATGCCTTCGAGATCGTAATAGCTACGCACTTCCGGGCGGAAGATATGCACGATGACATCGCCCGCATCGACCAGCACCCAGTCGCTCTGTCCGGCGCCGTTCACCGGCCGCGTGCCATAGCCCGCGTCTTTCAGCTTGCGCGCCAGATGTTCGGCGATAGATGCAACGTGCCGCGACGAACGCCCGCTGGCGATGACCAGCGCATCGGCCAGCGACGAACGGCCTTTCAGGTCGATCGTCACAATGTCTTCGGCTTTGTCGTCATCCAGCGATTGGACGATGCGCGCGAGAATCTCTTCTTCGGCGGCGCTGCGCTTCTGGACAACGGGCTCGGCCACGCGCTTGACGAGCGGGGCGCGGGCAGCCTTTTTCACAGGCTTCGGCTTCGCGCCGGCTTTAGCAGCCGGCTTCGATTTGACGCCGCTTTTCGCGACGGTCGCTTTGGTTTTTGCGGGGGCTTTGGCTTTCTTCGGCGCTTTTTTTGCGACGGCAGCTTTACGGGTCAGAATTCAGGTCTCCATTTCTTGGTTGCCGAGCAACGCAGGAAGGCCGGACCGATGTTTCCAACTGCCTGCCAGTTCGCGCGCTCCGCTATATTGAGCGCCTAGTCTAGCACGCCGGATTTATGCCGACAAAGAGCTCCGCCCATCCCGGTTTGCCCCGAATCTGCGTTGAACTGAGCGAATTGCGCGGGCCGTCCAGCACGGTCAGGCAAGGGGTTTCCAGCCTGCCGCGCCGCCGGAGGAGCGCAGACTCGCAGCGTTTCGCGGACAGCGCCTGCGCGGGCTTGGCGCGCAGGGGCGAGAGCGTGGAACCGGGCCGCATGACGACCGCGACCGGCACGCTGCGAAGGATATCCTGCCACCGCTTCCAATGCCGGAAAGCATCCAGATTGTCCGATCCCATCAGCCAGACGAATTGCACCTGCGCAAAGCGGCGCTTCAATTTCGCAATCGTGTCGATGGTGTAGCGGGTGCCGAGATCGCGTTCGAGATCGACGACGAAGATGCGCCGATTGTGCTCGAACCGCGCCGCGGCATAGGCGAGGCGATCCGACAGTGGCGCCATGCCGATGCTAGGCTTGAGCGGATTCTGCGGTGACACCAGCCACCACACATAGTCGAGGCCAAGCTTCTTCATCGCGATGTCGCTGATGTAGAGATGACCCTCATGCGCGGGATTGAACGAACCGCCGAGCAAGCCGATCTTGAGACCGGCCGCGACCGGACCAGGTGGCTTTATCCAGTTGAGAGGTTCGCGCTCCTTTTTCACGGCCGCGCCTGCCCCGTGCCCCGCACGACGTATTTGAACGTGGTGAGCTGCTCGACGCCGACGGGGCCGCGCGCATGCAGCTTGCCCGTGCCGATTCCGATTTCCGCGCCCATGCCGAACTCTCCCCCATCCGCGAATTGCGTCGAAGCATTCCACAAGACGATGGCCGAATCGAGCGCAGCCAGGAAGTGTTCGGCGGTCGCTTCGTCGTCCGTCACGATGGCTTCGGTGTGATGCGAGCCGTAGGTTTCGATATGGCGAATGGCGTCTTCCGCGCCGTCGACGGCTTTCACTGCGATGATCGCGTCCAGATATTCGGTACGCCAATCTTCTTCGCTGACAGGTCTGGCGGATGGAAAGCTAGCGCACACCGCCCCGTCGCCCCGGATTTCACAGCCCGCGCTTTTCAGATCGCCCAGAACAGCGACCCCAAGCGTCGGCAAAATCGAGCGGTCGATGAGCAGCGTTTCCGCTGCACCGCAGACGCCGGTGCGGCGCATTTTCGCGTTGATGGCAATCCCGCGCGCCATGCCCGCATCGGCCTTTTCGTGAATGTAGACATGACAGATGCCTTCCAGATGCGCGAGCACCGGAACACGCGCTTCGGCCTGCACCCTTGCGACGAGGCTTTTCCCACCACGCGGAATGATGAGATCAATGGCGCCGCCCAATCCTTCCAGCATCAGACCGACGGCGGCGCGGTCGGCCGTCTGGACAAACTGGGCGCAGGCATCGGGCAATCCGGCCGCGCGCAATCCTTCCTTCATCGCGGCATGTATCGCGCGCGAGGAATGAATTGAATCCGAGCCGCCGCGCAGGATCACCGCGTTGCCGGATTTGATGCACAGCGCGGCCGCATCCGCCGTCACGTTGGGCCGGCTCTCATAGATCATGCCGATGACGCCGATGGGCGTGGCGACGCGCGAGATATCGAGGCCATTCGGCTGTGTCCAATGCGCAAGTTGGCGCGCGAGTGGGTCCGGCAGGTGCGCAATGGCCTCCAGACTTTTCGCCATGGCCTCGATGGATTGGCCGCTCAACTTCAAACGGTCGAGCATGGCGGCGCTGGCATTCTGCGCGGACGCCACATCCTTTCGGTTGGCGGCAAGAATATCTTTCGCGCGCGCGCGCAAGGCGGACGCCGCCGCGCGAAGCGCTGCGTTGCGCATGTCATTCGAAGACTCGCGCAAAACCCGAGCTGCAGCGTGCGCGGCCCGGCCCATCGCCATCATGTCGTCTTTCAGACCATCGCTCATACAAGGCCCGTCAGCGCCAGATCGTCGCGATGAATCATCTCGTCCCGGCCCCGATAGCCAAGAATGGCTTCAATTTCCTGGCTCTTTTTGCCCGCGATGCGTTCGGCGTCGCTGGCATTGTAGGCGGTGATGCCGCGCGCGATTTCCCGTCCGTCCTGATCGCGCACGGCAACGGCATCGCCGCGTTCGAAACGGCCATCGATCTGGCGGATGCCGGCGGGCAGAAGGCTTTTGCCTTCGCGCAACGCCTTCGCCGCCCCACTATCGACGATCAGCGCGCCTTGGGGCTTCAGGACGCCCGCGATCCAGCGCTTGCGCGCTTGGGCCGGCGTCGTGCTGGCGATGAACCGCGTGTAGCGCGCGCCGGACTGGATCGCCTGGATGGCATCGACGGCGCCTTTGGCGATGATGACTTCACAGCCCGCCGCGGTCGCGATTTTCGCCGCGGCGATTTTGGATTTCATTCCGCCGCGCCCGAAACCGGAAATGGATTCGCCCGCACTGGATTCGATAACCGGAGAGATCGCGGCAACTTCGGGAATATGCACGGCACCAGGATCGCGCGTCGGATCGGCGCTGTAGAGGCCATCGACATCCGACAGCAAGAGCAGCATGTCGGCCTGCATCATGCTCGCGACACGCGCGGCGAGCCTGTCATTGTCGCCATAGCGGATTTCCGCCGTCGCGACCGTGTCGTTCTCATTGATGACCGGCACGGCCTTGAGTTCGAGAAGCGTCTTCAGGGTTGCCCGCGCGTTGAGATAGCGATTGCGATCTTCGGTATCGCCCAGCGTCAACAGAATCTGCGACGCCACGATATTCTGCGCCGCGAAGCCTTCCGCATAGGCCTGCGCCAGGCGCACCTGCCCGACCGACGCGGCTGCCTGGCTCTCCTCCAGTTTCAATGCGCCGGATTTGAGTTTCAAAACTCGCCGTCCGAGCGCGATGGCGCCCGACGAAACGACAATGACCGAGTGGCCTTCGTGACCGAGAGTAGCGATATCTCCGCACAGGGCTTTTAGCCACGCGCGCCGGAGCGCGCTTGTTTCCCCGTCAACAAGCAATGCCGAGCCGACCTTGACGACAATCAGCAGACGCTTTGTCGTGTGGAACGGATCGCCCATGGAATCAGGGCATCCAGTTCTTCGCGCGTGGTGCGGGGCCTTTGGCCTTCGCGCGGCGCTTGGCGATCAACTTCACAAGCATGCGCAAGATTTCGGGCGCGCCTTCGCCCGATACGCCGGACAGCAGCACGACTTTCTGGCCGCTGGCTTTTTCCAGCGATGCCTTCTTCTTCACCAGCGCGGCTTTCGGAATGGCATCGATCTTGTTCAGAGCCAGAATTTGCGGCTTCTCGCTGAGGCCGTTTCCATAAGCTTCCAATTCGCCGCGAATGGTCTTGTAGGCTTTTACGACACCCGCTTCCGTACCGTCGATCAGGTGCAGGATCGCACCACAGCGTTCGGCATGTCCGAGAAAACGATCGCCAAGGCCCGCGCCTTCATGCGCGCCTTCGATCAGGCCCGGCAGATCGGCGAGAACGAAATCCGTCTCATCGACTTTCACCAATCCCAGTTGCGGATTCAGTGTCGTGAACGGATAGCCCGCAATCTTCGGCTTGGCGCCTGAGACGCGCGACAGGAATGTGGACTTGCCCGCATTCGGCAAACCGATCAGTCCCGCATCGGCGATCAGCTTCAATCGAAGAATGATAGTTTTCTCTTCGCTGGGTTGTCCTGGATTGGCGTTGCGCGGCGCTTGATTGGTTGAACTTTTGAAATGCGTATTGCCGAAGCCGCCATTGCCGC
>DATCFN010000332.1:0-3371 GCA_036509475.1 Rhizomicrobium sp.
AGAAACCGCTGCCGGCGCGTTGACTTGCCGTGGAGTTCAAATCCCAAACTCGAAAACGTCCGCTGGCGCATGGCATGTCCTCCCGGCAACACTGAATCAGACACACACACGCGGTGCAAGCAGGCTTAAATCAGAGGATCCTTAGCTTATAAAACACGACATGCGATCCGGAAGGCGCCTTGAAATAGCCCGGACGTATTTCATCGCATGAGCGCCCATCCCGTCTGCCTGCCGCGATGGATTCGATGTCGTCGACCAGATCGAGAATGTAGCGATTGGCTTGATCGGCACTCCAATATTGCGCCGTGTAATCCCATATTTCATCGAGATCGGAATGTGCCGCGGGCGAGAAAACAGCGCGCCGCTTCGTCACGATTTCGAAGCTATCTTGCGCTTCAAAAACGCCTTGACGTCGAAAGGCGTGGACGGGCCGCTTTTTTCGCCCTTTATCAGTGCTGCACGAAGCGCCGCGAGCTTGGCCTCTTCTTCTTCCAGCAAACGCAGACCCGCACGAACGACATCACTCGCCGAACCGTAACGTCCCTGCGTCACTCGATCCTCAATGAAAGCGCTGAAATGGTCGCCCAAACTGAATGAAGTGCTTTTGGCCATACGCTATTTATACCAATTCTTGGTATCTCCGGCAAGAATAGACTTGCGCGGACTAAACCGCCTTCAGCGCCTGCTCCAGATCCTCGCAAAGATCGGCGGGATCTTCGAGGCCGACGGAAAGGCGCACCATGCCCGGCGAAATACCCAGTACCGCGCGCGCGGCGGGCGTGAGTTTTTGATGCGTCGTGGTTTCGGGATGGGTCATAATACTCTTGGTGTCGCCCAGATTGTTCGACACGTCGATCAGCTTCAGCGCGTTCTCCAGACGAAACGCCCCCGCTTTGCCGCCGTCGACTTCAAACGCCACGACGCCGCCGCCGCCGCCATCCATCTGCGCCCGCGCCAGATCGTGCTGCGGATGATCGTCACGGAAAGGGTAAATCACTTGCGAGACTTTCTTCTGACCCGCGAGAAAATCGGAGACCTTTGTGGCGCCGTCGCAATGGGCGCGCATCCGCAGATCCAGCGTCTCCAAACTCTTTAGATGCAGCCAGGCATTGAAGGGGCTGATCGACGGGCCGGTGTTGCGCAGGAACGGCTGCAAATGATCCTTCAGGAAATCTTCCTTGCAGAGAATGACGCCGCCCAGCGCGCGGCCCTGCCCGTCTATATATTTTGTCGACGAATGCACAACGATATGCGCGCCGAATCCCATCGGCCGCTGCAGCGCGGGCGTGGCGAAGGCATTGTCCACGACCATAAGCGCACCGGCCTTGTCGGCGATCTTCGCAACGCCCTTCAGGTCGACAATGGCAAGCGTCGGATTGGCGGGCGTTTCCAGAAACAGCATCCGCGTCTTCGGCGTCACCGCCGAGGCCCACTGGTCCAGATCGCCGCCATCGACAAGTGTGTTCGTGATGCCGAAGCGCGGCAGGATTTCTTCGATCACATGGCGGCAGGAGCCGAACATGGCCCGCGCCCCGATAACATGATCGCCGGTCCGCAGCGCCGACAGGAACACCGCCGAGACAGCCGCCATGCCGCTGGCCGTGGCGCGCGCGAGCGGCGCGCCTTCCAGCGCGGCCATGCGCTCCTCGAACATGCTGACGGTGGGATTGGAATAGCGGCTGTATTGATAGCCCGGCGATGCCCCGGTGAAGCGGCCTTCCGCTTCGTCCGCGGATTCATAGGCGTAGCCCGAGGTCATAAACAGCGCTTCGGCCGTCTCCTGAAACGGCGTGCGCATCTGGCCGCCACGCACGGCCAGCGTTCGCGCGCGCCATTTTCCGGGCTTTTTGTTGGTCGCCATTTTCGTCCTTCGGGGCTTGCTTCGCTCCACCTCGGGACGGGAGAGCGGGCTGGCTTGCCTCAGCAAAACGCCACGAAACATTCTTGCCCGGCGGGGGTCAAGACGAATAAGGTCGCGCATAGCGTGCTTCGGGGCGCCCTCCGGCGCATCTCGGCAGAACTGTCTCGGCTCTCGTCATCTTGAGGTGCGAGCGAAGCAAGCCCCGAAGGAAGTCTATGAAAACCATCAGCCATCATTCCGCACTTATCTACGTCATGGTCATCGTCTCCGCCGCCGACGGCACGATGAGCGACCGGGAACTGAAGACCATCGGGCTCATGGCCAAGACGCTGCCGATTTTCCGCGATTTTGAAGAGCACCGTCTTTTGCCCGTGGCGCAGGAATGCGCCTCGATCCTGCAGGAGCAGGACGGCGTGGAAGCCGCGCTGGGGCTGATCAAGGGCGCGCTGCCGCCGCATCTATGCGAGACGGCTTACATGCTGGGCCTCGAAGTGGCGCTGTCGGATTCGCGCATCATGCTGGAGGAAGTGCGCGTACTGGATGTGCTTCGCCGCACCTTGCATATCGACCGGCTCACCGCCGCGGCGCTCGAACGGGGCGCGCGCGCCCGTTACCAGATAGCCTGATCGCCCATGCGCCGGCTTCTGCTCCTGCGCCATGCCAAGGCCGAGCAGGATACCGGCGGCGGCGACTTCGCGCGCGGCCTGACCGATCGCGGGCGCGCCGACGCGGCGCGGATGGGACACGCGCTCGACACCCATGCATGGCTGCCCGATCTGGTGTTCTGTTCATCGGCGGCGCGCACCGTTCAGACCTTCGAGCAACTCTCCGCCGAACTCGCCAAAGCGCCCTGCGTGGAATTCCAGAAAACACTTTATCTTGCGCCTCCCAAACAGATTTTCGAGGCGGTGCGCAAATCGCCTGCCGCAGCGCGCGCGGTCATGGTGATCGGGCACAATCCCGGTATCGAAGACCTTGCGAACAGGCTCGCAAGCAAGCCGCAATCGCAGGAAGAAGCAGAACACCGTGCAACCTTGCACGAGAAATATCCGACCTGCGCGCTGGCGGTTCTGGATTTCGCCGTGGATGCGTGGAGCGACATCGCCCCCGGCACGGCGGCACTGACGGATTTCGTGCGTCCGAAAGACGTCAGGAACTAGGAGCGCGTTCCGCCAGCGCCAACTTGCGCCAGCCGAAGGCCGCCTCGGGAACCGGATCGCCCATCATCCGCGCCGCACGCTCGGCGACGATGCGCCCGCCCATCTTCTCATAGAAAAACCGCGCATTGTTCTTGGCATGCGCCCAGATCACGCAAGACGCATAGTCACGATCCGCCATCCAGATGAAGGCACCAGACAGCAAAGTGCGCCCGATTCCGAGGTCGTAGAACGCCGGATCGACATAGAGTGTGTAAACCTCGCCGTCGAAACCCAGCACGCCGTCGCGGCTGCGCCCGCAACTCGCCATGCCGACAATGCCGTGCGTTGTGTCTTCGGCAACGAACACCGCC